>JAITKS010000441.1 GCA_031278315.1 Planctomycetaceae bacterium
CATTATTTGGGGCGGGGGCAACATTATTTGGGGCGGGGGCAAACATTATTTGGGGCGGGGGGCAAACATTATTTGGGGCGGGGGGCAAACATAAACATAAACGGGGCGGGGGCAAGCCCCGCCCCTACGTTGGCGGGACAAACATTATTGGGGGCGGGGGACAAACATTATTTGGGACGGGGGAAACATCATTTGGGGCGGGGGGCAAACATAAACATAAACGGGGCGGGGGCAAGCCCCGCCCCTACGATCCTCTTTTGTTGAAAAATTGATTTACTATATTGAACATGTCGATGTCTTCAAATTGTTTTTTGTTACCTAATAATTGCGGATTACTCGAAATTACAACGGTTTTTTGAGAGATGTCTCTCGCCGGTGCGCCGTGAGAACCTCGTATTAAATTCGCATTTAACGGTACCGCCATAGCCGCTCTGTCGAAAAATAACTCTACCGGATCATAACCCGGCTTGCGGTGAATATCTACTTTGTTTGCATAGTCCGGTGCTTTTGAGTCGTCATTCCAAAAATAATATGCCTGCCAACTGTCCGGTTTCGATATTAAAACGATCTCACCGCTCCGCTTACAACATAAATTGTATTTCGACCGCTCATCGCCGGCTAACGTTTCGTCAATTCCGGATTCTTGACTAAATCTTCTCTTTACCTGCTCTATCAATTGCTGATCACAATCGTTAAAAAAGATATGCGAAAATTGATGATCACATAATGCAAAACATCTCGACTTGCTCGGAATCAAATACTCTTTTCCATTTCTTTCCTCGATAAATAATAATCCCAAATCCCGCAAAATCCGATTCGGAAACACAACCGAGCAGACATCCGTTACAGCATATTCACCGGCAATTATCCACGTTGGTTCTTCGCCTATTGCATTTATAAATCCTTTTCTCAACTTGATAAATAATTTGTCTAAATCATCTAAATCTGAAATTAATTCTTTTGCATTCGCACCGAATTTTTGCGGCGAATAATCTAGTCTCGGAATATAAATATAAAAATAATCGGGCATAAATTCCGATACACCCAAAACCGCCGAATCTACAATCCACTCCGACGCCGATTGCCCCGCCAACGGACCCCAATACCCCTGAACGGGAAAATGTCCCAATTTATTTTTTAGACTGCCGTAAAAAAGATAAGGTCTGGTATAACACCACAACGATTCCGTACCGTCCGGATTATGTATCGGCGCAAAATTACACACATGATCAGCAAGACAAAATTTACTCAATAACGCAAACCAAACCGCAGTCTTAACACGCTCCGAATTGCCGCGTAAAATATCCCAAATTTGCGGCGATTGAACAGCTGAATTCGGAGATGTCCACATTTCAATATATGGTAACAATTCTGCTTTCGGCCAAATCGGCTGCTTAATCTCCGGATCAAAATTACTGCCTAACTCGTCAATCCCGCCCGATAAATTCGCCTCAAGTAACTTCGACTCAAAACAAGAATTTAACTCAATTAAATCCGAATTGCGAATATACAACCCATTGGCAACTATTCCATGCTTGTCCGCACGGACTCCAGTAGTCATGTTAGATTGAACCGGACAAGTAACCGCCGGAAAACTAGGCGTAAGAACCGAAATTCCGCCGCCCGATGTCATCGCTTGAAGTCCGGGTAAACGCGGCAGGTCAACCTCACGCAAACCGGGAACAGAAATAAATACTAACTTTTTCATAATCTTTCTAACTGATCTGATTTTTATCAACAATTTGTGATTGATTTTTGATAACCTAATCTGTAAACATTCACATAAATTTTTATTTTGTGAATATTCACGTTTCAAAATTTTTTTACACGAATATACACGGCAATCACAAAAAAACACAAAAGAGTTTTGTAGATAATTTTCATGTCTGCCGTAAAATTTCGTTTATTTCATGCTTGAAAAATTTACCGAATACCCGAATAAACGAAACGAAAATTCTAATCAAAAATCACAAAAAATAAATACCAATCAACTATAAAGAGATAAAATATAGACAGGGGCTTGTTAAAAGTTTTTAAATATTTAAACTGTTCAATTCTGAAATTTGTCAATTGATTAAATTACACAAGGTTGACAAAAGGTTGACACAAGGTTGACAAAGTTATAAATGTACCGCTCACTATTCGGCACGTATGATAAATTTTTGTGTATCACGAATATATTCATAACTCAATCCGGACAAAATTCGATAATAAATAAACAACTCGAAAAGAAAATTCAAAAAGTGAGCCGTTAAACAGTTTTCAAAACAAATACCAAATAATTAAATTTAGGAGAACGAATGAAATTTAATGCTGACGAAATAGCCTCTGTAATTCAAAAAGAAATAGAACAATACGAACAGAAAATCGACGTCCGTGAAGTAGGCGTCATACTTGAGGTTGGAGATGGAATAGCTCAAATATATGGTCTTTCAGGTGTAATGGCCGGCGAGATGATAGAGTTTCCTAAAGGCATAACGGGTCTTGCGTTTAACTTGGAGGAAAATTCGGTCGGTGCAATTATACTCGGAGATTATCTGAAATTGAAAGAAGGCGATGAAGCAAAAACAACAGGTAAACTCTTATCTGTACCAGTAGGCGATGCGGTTTTAGGACGCGTTCTTGATCCGCTTGGTAATCCGTTGGACGGAAAAGGACCTATCATAACTAATACATTTCGGGAAGTAGAAAGTATCGCGCCCGGAATCGCCGATAGACAACCGGTTCGCGAATCTCTTGCGACAGGAATTAAAGCAATCGACGCAATGACACCAATCGGACGCGGTCAACGTGAACTAATTATCGGCGACCGTAAAACCGGTAAAACGGCAATCTGTATTGATACTATTCTCAATCAAAAAGAAACCGGTGTAAAATGTTTCTATGTTGCAGTCGGACAAAAAGATTCTACTGTTGCCGGAATTATTGAAACGTTAAAACAGTACGGCGCAATGGACTACACGACAATAATTGTTGCAGGTGCGAGTGCACCGGCTCCGTTGCAATATATTGCGCCGTATGCAGGTTGCGCGATGGCAGAGTATTTTATGTACAATGGTCAGCATACGTTGGTTGTTTATGACGATTTATCTAAACAGGCGACTGCTTATCGTCAAATTTCTCTTTTGATGCGGCGTCCGCCCGGGCGGGAAGCGTTTCCGGGTGATATTTTTTATTGTCATAGCCGTTTATTGGAGAGGTCGGCGAAATTATCGAAGGAGCTTGGCGGCGGTTCGTTGACTGCGCTTCCTATTGTTGAAACTTTGGAGGGTGAGGTTTCTGCTTATATTCCGACAAATGTGATTTCTATTACGGACGGTCAAATTTATTTACAGCCTGATTTATTTTTTAGAGGACAGCGTCCGGCGATGAATGTTGGTATTTCGGTGAGTCGAGTCGGCGGGTCAGCGCAGATTCCAGCGATGAAACAAGTTGCGGGAGGCATGAGACTTGACATGGCAGCGTTTCGTGAACTCGAAGCATTTGCACAACTAGGCACCGACCTAGACGCCGCAACGCAAGCACGGCTCGACAGAGGTTATAGAATAAATGAGCTTATAAAACAGGGACTTTGCAAACCGATGCATGTAATTGATCAAGTTTTTGTAATCTATGCCGGGACGCATGGATTTATTGACAAGGTCAATGTAAGTGACGTATTGAGATGGGAAAAAGAATTTCTATTATTCTTGCATGGTTCGCACAAAGAGACATGGCAAAAATTAAACGAAAAGAAAAAACTAGATAATGAAATCACCGCCGAAATGGACAAAGTCCTTGAAATTTTCAACAGATCATTTGTGTAATTAGATCATGTGTAATATATCAGTGGAATAATTTATTTTTTTCGGGAACGCGGCCGTCTCGACTGCATCTTTAGTTTTGTTTTTTTGACAGAATTACAGGATTGACAGGATTGTGTGTATTTCGTGTTTAAAAATTACAAAAAATTTGAAAAACAATTATTTCACTGATAAATTACAAAAAATTTTATTCTCTGTGTTCTCTGTGTCCTCTGTGGTTAATAAAAACAAAATAAGGTTAGTGAAAAATAAATTTGAAACATTAGAAAAATTTTCACCAAAATATTACATTTATTCCGTAACGTAGAGACACAATGTTTTTTGTTTTAATATTTTTGTGTTCATTTATTTGCGATTTTTGATTTCGGTTTCGAGTTGTTTCAATTCTTCCATATCTTGTTTGTCGGTTTGTGCGAGTTCGTATTTTTTGCGTTCTGCGTCGAATTTTTTATACGTCTTATCAACAAATTCTTTCATTTGAGCGTTGCTAACCGTGTCTGCATCATTATCAGGTCGTTTCTGCATTTTGCCTACAATTCTGCCGTATTTGCCCAACGCCTAAACTGCACGCCTCGCTTACTGCGAATACGGAAACCGACTGCAAGAATCATATCCAAACTGTAAAAAGTTACTGTATAATTTTTGCCGTCGGCAGCAGTTGTTAAGTAATCCTTAATAACTGATTTTT
>JAITKS010000016.1 GCA_031278315.1 Planctomycetaceae bacterium
CAACAGGATTATAACCCGCCCCACTCGGGGCGGGTAAAATCCCCCGCCAAACTGAAGCCCTGAAAGGGCGATCGGATATTTGCTCAATAATAGTGATTAGCGATT
Source organism: Planctomycetaceae bacterium (assembly GCA_031278315.1). Classification (GTDB taxonomy): domain Bacteria; phylum Planctomycetota; class Planctomycetia; order Pirellulales; family Thermoguttaceae; genus WRKP01. Next base: position 106 of record JAITKS010000016.1, read on the forward strand.
CGAACTTATAATCAGTGTTAAGCTCCGCATGCGAACTAACCACTAACCACTATACACTAACCACTATACTGCTGTCTTTTCAGGGCGAATTTATTTTATGCGCGGATGATTTGCTATTTGTTTTTTTGTCGGATTCTTCACGATAATCGTGTCATAATATCCTGCCGCCCTTTCAGGGCTTCGGAGAGGGGGGACTTTTACCCGCCCCGCTGGGGCGGGCTATAATCCTGTTGCCCTTTCAGGGCGATTCTAGTTTTATTCGTGAACGGTCACCTTTTTCGTTACAAAAAATAATACCGAATTTTAAAGTACAATGAGTATATATTACTTTTTTCTTTTTTTCTTTATTGTTTACTAATTTCTTTTATGAGATCGACAGCTTTTTCTGGTGTAACGTTGCTGTGTACTTTTCCGTCAATAACCAACACGGGAGCTAGTCCGCAAGCTCCGAGACATGAAACCGTTTCTACGGTGAATTTCATGTCGTCTGTTGTTTGTTTTCCTTCGTTTAGATTTAATTCTGTCCGTAGTTCGTTCAAAATATTTTCTGAACCGCGTACATGACAAGCAGTACCATCGCAAAGTTTACAAGTGTGTTCGCCCTTGGGGACAAGCGTGAAATGTGCGTAAAATGTCGCAACACCAAACACGTTAACAGGCGGAATCGATAGAGATTTCGCTATAAATGTAAGTATGTCTTCAGGCAGATAACGATAATATTCCTGCACTTGCTGCAATATAGGTATCAAACGTGAAGGATTATGATTGTTTGATTCGAGAATATTAATAACTTGATCAAATTTTTGTAACTGCGTTTTTGATTGGTCAACTATGTTCATTTTTTTCTTTAATTGTTAAACCGCAAAAAAGCGGTTATGAAAATGGAAATGATCTAAAAGGTAATTCTAAAAAAATTCTAAACACGAAATACACAGAAATTATTTAAAAACTTTCGTGTGAATTCGTTTAATGCCGTGTGTTTCGTGTTAAAAAAATTTAAACACAAAATGGACGAAAATTATCGTCTATTCCAAAATTACGTCAAGGTACGGTTCGTTAGACCGCTAGTTGTTCAAAATTAACTCTTGAAATTCTAAAGAGTTTCTAAACAATCAGCGATTAGCCGGATCGAATTGAAATTTCAGGTGAGAGCAGTTTACAAATATTCCCCTGATATAGTACAAAACAAATTACTAGATAACCTCTACTTATACGGATTAGGACGAATGATCTGCGAAATCGGTTTGATCGGTTGTTGTGTCGGTTGAACCGGCTGAACAGGTTGAGATTGCTGAGATTGTTGAGTCGTTTTTTGTTCCATTGCGGCAAGAGATTCGTTTATTTGAATGCCGGATACTAATGGTTTTTTTATCGGCGAATTTACTTGTTGCAAGTTCGCATCGGATTGAATCGGTTTCGACGTAAAAGATACAGTCTGAATTACGTTTGAGTTTGACGGTTTTGCGAAAGTTGTCAATCCGGATGGAAATGATTGAGGTTTTGAATATCCGCCTGAACTTGTTGCTGCTTTGCCTGACACATTATTTGTAACGTTAATTGATTTCGACGAACAGTTAGACGACAACTTAAATTCTGCCGCTTCGTTTTTACTTGAACTATTATTGTTATTGGCGGTATTATTTGTTTGCGAAGTTGTCGAGCCGAATTTTTCACAAACTTGCTGCCAAGTTTCACGTTCGGAATTAAGGACACGCAAAGCGTCGTCGAGTTTAGACTCATCACGCCACATACTTCCTTCTGTAAGACGCCGAAAAATGAAAAGATATATTGACGCTAGTTGTTTAGCTATTGACGGATTACCTTCCATATCGAGAGAACAAAGAATTTCTGAAACGATATCTTGTGCAAGAGTCAACGATTCTATTCCTACATCAAATCTTGAATCTTTCCATGCTTGTTTTGTCCGATTGATATTCTTTATTGCTGCTTCAACGAGTAACAATTGCAACTTTTGCGGTGTTGCCGTTGAAACTTCAGCCATAAGATAATTATTTCGTGCCGTGTTATTTTTTTGCATAATAATTAATTAAATTAAATTCGGAAATATTCGTAATATTCTATCGCATTAAATTATTTCTTTGTAATTTTGAATAATGTAATTTGCTTGTTATGAATATTATTTTTGCGAATATTCAATTACCTGTAACAGAACCCAATAAACGTATTTTTCAATATAACCGCTACTCTCACGATAACCGTTATCGACAAATTGATTATCACGAGTCGTTATTTTAATCGATAGAATTAATAACCGTTTTAATCCCAATATTTAGAATAACACGAATATTTTAAACTGACCGCCAATATTCCTGTAACATTCAATTGATATTATCGATATGAAAATTTTAACTCATACTGCATGAATTGATAATTCAAATTATATTTCAAAAAAGATAATTGCATTAAAATTTAATTTTGTGTACAAGAAATAAATATCAAACTTAAAATTTTTGTAACTCTCTAGCAGTATCGCAATTTCCAATTTTTTTATTAATCACAAAGAACGCAACGTAAAAAATTTTTTTAATATTTCAATGGAATATTTGTTTTTTACATTAGCCCCGAAATGACAACTTGAATAGAATTAAACGGCAAATCAATTTAAACTTTTTCTACAGCTGTTTCATGGATTTGGCTAGTTACGTATTTTTTTTAGTCTGATTTATACTTTACATTGTACTCTGTAATAAAACTATTTTTACTATTTATTTTGCCGATAAATCTCTCCGATTATTTAAGAGAGTTTATGCACAAAATTTTAGTTTTAACTATAAGAAAAAATAAAAAATAAAGTAATTTTAAATAAACGATTGACTAATACCTTTTTGAGTGGAATAATTCATACAGTTTTTGACAGCCGAAAATTCAATTTTAGATAATACTACAATATGTTATAAACTGTTCAAACTTTATTGTATGTTAAGAAATTATTAAAATAAGAATTTAGTATATTCTAAAGCAGAATTTAGGTATAAAAATTCAGTAAATAAAATAGAGAGTTAAATATATGAAAATAAAAAATTCTTTGTTCCGCTTTTTAACAATATCTGATATTTTAGATAAATTAAATTTGAGTTTTCCAATTTATCAGATTGTATCAAATAAGATTTTTACTATGAGGAATTTGTTGATAATAACGTTTTTTCTACTATTAACGATTATAACAATTACTCCAAATCTATTATTCGGCGAAAATAACAAAATCAAAACAAACAGCGAATACATTCAAGATATATGGATGATAACAACAGAAACAGCATCTTGGACAAAAGCAACAGAATCCGAATTCAATAAAATTTTGTATTGGCGGCTCCATAAAACAAAATCACAAATGTATTGGGAAAAATCAGACGCCGCAACTTTTTTCATAACACAAAATCCATCAATACCTGTATTGATTTTCTCTCCCGGATATACTTCAACAAAAACAGAAACCATTGAAATCGGACTAAAAATTCTTGGTCTCTTTGATCCAAATAAACCAATACGAATGATTTTCTGGCAATGGCCCGCAGAGAAATTAAATTGCCGGCTCTTGCCCGATATAAGATCAAAAATTCCCGTTGCAGAAGCAAATGGAATTTATATGTCAATACTACTCAAAAAATTGAAACCAAATAGCAAAGTTAGTATTCTCGGTTTCAGCTTCGGAACACGATTGATCGGAGACGCCGTAGAAAATACCGCCGATTCTAAACCCGACGGTATGAAAATAAATTTGATCTACGGCGGAGCAGCTTCGGATAGTCAATGGCTCGCAAAAGGTAACAAAAATGGTAATGTGCCAAAAATCGCACATAACATTCTCGTGTTTTATAATCAAGAAGATTTCAGATTAAAATTTTATCCTTTTCTTTATGCCGACGAAAACAACGCCATACCGCTTGGCTCTGTAGGCGCACCAATGAATCGTATCGATCCTGAATATCACAACAAAATTGAAATGGTTGACCTCGCTCCTCACATCGGATTTAGACACAAAACAGTAATTCTAATCGGTTCAAAACCTTTCAAAAATCGAATCAATAAATATTTCTTCTTTGAATAACTGGTAAGATTTAAGATTTAAGATTTAAAATTTAGTAATCTATCAGCGGAATATTTGTTTTTTCACTTTTTTGAAAATTTTAAACACGAAATACACGAAAAAGAACTAACTATCAAGAAGTCCCGCTAGACGACTGGACGACACTTTATTAATTGTATGCTCCAGCATACAGAAGGAGCTAATTAAGTGTCGTCCCTGCAGAACTTAACAGATATGTGATTGATAAACCGTAAGCTAAAGCATACGGTTAATAAAGTGTCGTCCCTAGCGGGACTTAACAGGTTTGTGATTGATAATTTAAAATTCGTAAACAACCAAAAAAACGAAAACTATTATTCCACTGATATATTACGAAAAATTTTATTTCATTTTTTTTGTCTATTTTGTCTATTTCGTTTTTTTTTGTGTTTTGTAATCTCAAAAAAAACAAAAAATTCCGCTGATATATTCTAAAATCGTAAAATAATTTGAGCCGGTAACACTACTGAATAATTACTCTGATTTTACACAAAAAAATAGTATTATATTATATCTATATTATTTATTTTATTTATTCGCTAAAAAAAGTTTTTTTTGAACATACTATTTATTTTTGCTAAAGTATGCTATATTGTGTCAGGTTAGTTGAAAAAGGTTTTCGGCTAACTTGTTTTGTTCTCACTTTAGAAATCGACGGCTCAAAATATTAGAATTTGTCTAAGACTTGGGCGAAATAAACTGAAAAAATCGTAATATATCAGCGGAAATATTATTTTTCAACTTTTTTTGGGTTAAAAATTAACTTGAAACCTTTGAGAGATTTCACTGATACATTACAAAAAATCAAGTGTGAACGTACTATATTTACTAAATCAAGTTTACTATCGGCAAACGGTGAAATAAATTGCTAGTTGAAACTTCGATTTTTAACGGAATAAATTGACATACTACTATATAAATTACTAGATTGTTTTTTACAATTTTGTTGATGTCAAAATATTCTCTAACCCCCTAAATTTTGGAGAAAGAATAATGTTAAAGAAAATTGTATTTACAGCCATTTTTGGTTTGGCGATTTTTGTTTATTTTGCTGAATTTTCATATTCGCAAAATACAGAGGTCATAGAAGCGTCGCCTGCAACTGTAATTAGTGCGGTTCAACAAACGCTAGCGGCGGTAAAATCTACGAAAAAAGACGACAAGCCCAAACCGATTAAGGAAGTCTTGCCCGATGCGGAAAAAATTGATGGTTTAATAACTCTTTATCGTAAAAAAGAGCAACTGTTTGCTGAAATCAAGAGTTCAAATTTAAACACTGATTATTTGATTGCCATAGCAGTAGCTAAAGGTTCTGGTTCGTCTGTAATAGGCGGTTTCACTTTAGGCGGAGCAGGTGAGGACAAACTTTGGCAATTCCGAAAAGTCGGCGACCGAATTCATGTAGTACGCCGAAACATAAAATTCAAAGCGAATCCCGGAACGCCCGAAGAATTAGCTGTTGACGTAGCATATTCTGACAATACAGTTTACAGTTTGCCGATTGTAGCTGCCGGTGACAACGGCGGAGACGTTATTGATTTCGGTTCAATTTTTATGTCAGACTTGGCTGGTGTCGGCATGTATCTTGGTTCTTTTTCAAGAGACAAATCTTATTGGGGAACGATAAAAGGATTCACAAATAATATTGAGTTCAGAGTTGTTGCAACTTACAGCGGCGGCGGATTGTACAGACGATTGTTCGGAACAGGTTCGGAGGATCAGGAAACTTCAACTGTTACAATTCATTATTCGATTAGCAAGTTACCGTCGTCTGGTTATACTGCGCGTCTTGCTGACAATCGAATTGGTTATTTCACGACTTCTCATAAAAATTACTCAAAAAATCCGAATGACAATCATTATGTTCGTTATATAAATCGTTGGAATTTACAAAAAGCGGATCCGACTGCAAAGCTTTCTCCGCCGAAAAAACCTATTATTTTCTGGATTTCAAAAACGACGCCGTTCCGTTACCGAAATGCTGTTCGAGACGGAATTTTAGAATGGAATAAAGCATTTGAAAAAGTTGGAATCGTAAACGCAATCGAAGTAAGACACCAAACAGACACCGATACATGGGACGCCGAAGACATAAACTATAATACTTTTCGTTGGATTACTTCGAGTGCTAATTTCGCAATGGGACCGAGTCATGTTAATCCGATTACCGGTGAAATTCTTGACGCCGACATAATTTTCGACGCAGGTTTTGTAGAATCGTGGAGATCAACGTTCAACAAATTTATTGGCGATGTAATTCCGCCGGATATAAAAAATTCATCTAATAATGAGTTGAAAAATCTCTTACTGAAAAAAAGTAGTAAATCGAATGGAAATAAAATTCCAAATGATATTACCGCCGTTTTAAATTCACACGGCGATAGTAATCTGCACAATATTATGCACGGAATGCAAAGCGATATAAATAGTAACACAAATGGAGAATCAAATCATAACTTGCATGAATGTTCTATTAAAAATTGTACTTGTTCGTATTCGCATGATAGAGCAAGTCAATTTGCTCTTGCATCTTTATTATTTGTGTTGTCGGATGAAGATGACGATACAATTATTTTAGGTGAAAATAACAACGATGATTCAGATGAAGATTCAGATGAAGACTCAAATGAAGACTCAAATGATGATTCAAATGAAAATGATATAAATGAGAACAATGTTGTTACAGAAAATACCAGCGGCGATGACGACAATGATAAAGAAAATGATAAAGAAAAAGAAGCAAAGAAGGAAGAGCCTAAAAAGGAGAAATCTGAAAAAGAGAAATCTGAAAAAGGCGATGAGAAGGGAGATTCTGAAAATGCCAAGCCGAAAAAGGGTGAGCCGAAAAAGGGTGAGTCGAAAAAGGGTGATTCTAAAAAGTCTGTTGCTAAAAAGGATGCAAAAGATAATAAGAAGGAATCAGATAAACCGAATCGTGTAGAATTACAGAAAAAGTTGGATGAGGCTTTTGAGCGTTTTGTGCTTGAAGGCTTGAAAGATGTTGTAATGCACGAGGTAGGACATACTCTAGGATTAAGACATAATTTTAAGGCGAGTAGTTGGCTTACGCTTGATGAGATTAACGATCCGAAGCGTTCAAAGGAATATGGTATTGCGGGTTCGGTGATGGATTATTTGCCGGTGAATATTTCGCCAAAGGGCAAGCATCAGGGCGATTATTTTATGACAACTCTTGGACCGTATGATTATCTTGCGATTGAGTACGGATACAAAGTTTTGTCGGGCGGAACGGAGGGCGAAACAAAAGAGCTTCGGGCGATTGCAGCAAAACAAGCAGAGAAGGGCAACAATTATGCTCCAGATGAAGACGCTTTTCTACATGATGACCCGCTTACTATTAGACGTGATTTAGGACGAAAACCAATTGATTATGCGAAATCGGCAACAGAGCTTTACAATCAGCTGTTACCGCAAGTATTAAATAGAGCAGTGAAGGAAGGCGAAAGTTACAAAGATGTTAGCGGATTTTATCTTTCTATATTGGTACGCCGGTTGAGTGCTGATTATTATTTGGCAAGAAATGTCGGCGGACAATATCGTAATAGGGATTGGCGCGGTGATCCCGGAAAGCGTTCTCCGATTCAACCTGTCGACGCCAAAACACAGAGGGAATCGGTAGATTTCTTGTGTAAGACGTTATTGACTTCAGGAAGTTTTTCGATTCCGCCGGATTTATACAACAAATTTGGTGAAGAAATTTGGCTGGAAAATAGGGCATACGGAAGTTCGAATACACTTGCACTTGATATTAGAGAACTCTTTTTTGACGTAAGAGCTCAAATCTTGGTTACGTTGGTTTCGCCGGATACTTTGAATCGAATAAACGATTCGCAATTTCGAGTCGGCGGCAAGAGCGAAATTTATACGATTGATGAACTTTTTGAATCGTTATCGAAATCAATATTTAAGGAATTGGACACAATAGGTGAAGGTACGTTTACGAATAAAAAACCTGCCATTGACATTCAACAGCGTGATTTACAATTTTTATATTTCATGATTCTTTCTACATATTCGATAAATTCGATAAATTCGACGTCAGATTTATCTATTTCAAGAACAAATGCGAGACCAATAACAAAAAATCAGCTAATTGTTTTGGAAGAGAAAATCACAAAAATTTTAGAAGGAAAGGCGAAACTTGATTTAGGGTCAAAGTTATATCTTGAAGATTTGAAATCAAGAATTAACAAAGTTTTGGATCCAGTTTTGCAAATTTCAGCACCGTGAAATTGTAATTGATTTTACAGTAACCGTTCACGGAATTTTTTTCATTCCGTGAACGGTTATGTTTTTATTGTTAAAGAGAAATACAATTTAATGATTTCAAACCAGTCCTAAAAGGGCGGTAAGAAAATATTATTAGTACTGTAATATATCAGCGGAATAATTTATTGTATCGGGAACGCGGTCGTCTCGACCGCATCTTTAGGCGTTTTTTGTACAAAAAGCAGGCGAGACACCTGCGTTCCCGGCTAATATATTTTTTAGTAATTCACTAAAATCTAAAATCTAAAATTACTCTCTCTCTGTCCTCTGTTGTTAATAAAAAAAATTCCACTGATATATTACTATTTTAAAAAACGCAAAACACACGAAATCACACGAAAAACACGAAAATTATAAAAAAAATCTTTCGTGTTTTTCGTGATTTTTCGCGTGTTTCGCGTTGGAAAAAAAAGGTAATATATTAACGGAATTTTTTTGTTTGTTACGGTTTTTCGACAACAACATTATAAGTTGTCGGACCGCCTCTTTTGACTTCAAAGACCAAATCAGTTTTGTCAACATAACGAAATTTTTCCGCAACTTGCTCAACCGTACTATACGAGATAAGTTGGTTGTCGTTATCATAAACTTCATCAACAGTCTTTTCAGTAGACGCTAACCAGATTTTGTAAACTCCATCAGGAATACCTTCAACCGGATTGATACCTCCAGTAATATACGTACCATCATTTTTGATCGTTCCAAAATAAGAATGCTTACCGTCATCAAAAACAATTCGACCATAAGTAATAGGAGTACCATCGGAAAATTGAACCGTCCCCGTTATTTTTGTCAATCTATTACCACAGCCGATAACACAACAAAAAGTAATTACCAGCAAAAATAATAGACACCAATTTTTTTTGTTATTCATAATTTTATCCTTTCAATTGTTAAGTTAATTAAAAACTTTCTAAACTGCTCTCTCTTAAAATTTCAGTTCAAGCCGCCGAAAATCTAATACGATTTTTATAAACAATTCACACTTAAAATTTCAACAAATCACATCAGTTTACTCGTAATAGAGACGCAAAAAATTTGCGTCTCTATTACATTGAAATGATTTGTACTTTTCGTATATCATCATGGAATTGTTACTGTATTACCGTCATTGACCCGAGCCAAATTAAACATTAAATTGTGCTGAGTCGCTGTTGGGAAAACGTGAACGGATCCGTCACCGATCAAAAAATTGACGATTCCGGGATGCGAACTCCCAAATCCATAACGCCCTGAATAACCGCTTTGATGAGGCATAGTGTCGGTTGGAAGAGCTGGATCGTTTGGTCCCATTGCAAACGCCGGTGATCTGTCTCCACAAACAAGTCTTCCAACATTATGAACTAGTTCAAGCGGATACGCACCAAAATAACCTCCATCCCAACGCTTGTGAATTATACTGTCTGAATTTAATGCGTAAGCAGGAATGTGTTTTTCGCCAATAAGAATCTGATTACTCGTTCCATCTGACAACCATGAAAAAGTATCACGCGGCTCCCAAGCAGTTACGCTTGAATGATGACCATAAGCCGAACCGTTAACTCCGCTAAAAGTACATTGAGACACTCGCAATGCACCTTTAAAGTCGGCAACTGTCCTTCCGGTATTTGTTCCTAATATTGAAAATTCTGTCCAATAGCTTTCCACTTCTTTGGCAATTACTACGGCATAATCTGCCCGCGGTCCAGTACTGCTGCCCTCTGGAAATGCAAACCCTGCCGAACCGCGGCGACGAGAAGGACAAGCATAATTCTTAACACTTCCGTGCATTTTCCTATCGCTTGAACTAGTAACTCTGTTCAAATACCACGTATCACCTCTGGTCTCAACACCGCTAGCAACAGGTGCCGCTAAAAATCCCGTTGCTGGATCCGACACTATCGCATAAAGCGCAGCTTGCTCTATATATGGATAGATCAGATGAAAGAACGAGCCTTTCGAGCTAAAAATCACCGCAGGCGGCAAACCGTTATTTGCGTCATGGAAGTTGTGAACCGCAATACCAATCTGTTTAAGATTATTGTTGCACTGCATTCTTCGTGCAGCTTCCCGTGCAGCTTGAACAGCAGGTAACAGAATGGCGATTAATACTCCAATAATCGCAATCACCACAAGAAGCTCGACCAAAGTAAAGCCGAACCGTGAAGAAGTAAGTGATGAGAATTTTACGGAATAACGTGTAAAAAACGAACTCTTTACATTTTCCGTTCTTAACTCTCTGCTACATTCTGCCCCCCCCCCCCCTACTTGCCCATTTTAACATTGGTTTTTTTGTTAAAAAATTCACAAAAAACGCAACGAAATTTCTCAAGAAATTTTCCATTTTTAAACTCCTCATTTTATGAAATTTTGATAATGGTAATTCTAAAAACTTTTTTTGTTCACTAATTTTCTCGTGAAATTTTGACAAATTTGTTTATGTATGTATCGCACTATGAATGTCGGCGATACAAAACCGTATTCAGTAAAATCTGCTTTCCGATATGTAAGCAGACAACAGCTCGAACCGAAAATCAAGTGAAAGCAGTTTAAAATGAATCTTATCTTAATTTGTCAATTTCTGAAAATCTTGTTAATTCTGTTTAAAAGTTTTTTCAGAATTTCCATGAAATTATTGTGATTCGCTCACCGCAAACATCACGATGAAGAAAACGTTTCACAATTAGCTAGTTAGTTTATATGAAAAAAACTGAAAGTCAACAAGCCTCTTTATTTTTATATCAGAATATTGGTAACTATTCAGTGTGTTACTTTCTCTAATGATTTCCGGTTTTCTTATTAAATACAGAAATCACAAAGAAAGATATTTTGTCATATTTCGGCGGAATACTTTTTTACACAAAGACCTTTTATCTATAATCGGAATAATTAAAAATAAAAATTAAAAAAATTGACAGCAAAAAAATCTATCATCGGAAATTCCGATGATACAAAATAACTAAATTTTTTATTAACCACAGAGAAAATAGTGAAAACAGAAAAATATTTTTTTTCGTCTATTTATTTTTTTGTAATATATCAGTGGAATAATTTGCAGACCTCGTTATATGTATTAATTTTAAGTATTAATCAAATCAGCACTGAATTTCAAACCAGCCCTGAAAGGACGGTAAGTATAGCGGTTAGTGGTTAATGGTCAGTTCGCAAGCGGAAATTAGCACCGATTCTAAATTCAAATCACTAACCGCTATTATGCTCCAATATCCGATCGCCCTTTCAGGGCTGATTTAATTTTATGCGAAACCGGTTACCTTTTTTCGTTACAAAAAATTGAAAAACAATTATTCCGCTGATATATTACACAATTAAAATATGAACATTCACAAAAAAGTTCCGGGAACGCCTAAAAAATTATTAGAAATACACTGAAATTTATTAGAGATACGCTGATTCTGAATATTGTGTTATGTTTTCTGAATTTTCTTTTGGAGTGATTCTTTTCCAATGTGAATTCTTTGATAAAACTCCAAAACATAGAGTTAAAATTAGAAACAAAAACGTAATAAGTGTAAGAGCCGCAACTTGTTTTCCCTCTGTTTTGAATATTCGTAACGGTAATATTCCAGAAAATAAAACCAAAAATACAAACATAAAAAGAACACCAATCACTAACGGATCATTTAGTAAAACAATATTCGCCGACTTTGAATGCGGTTGCAATAAATATCCATAAAATATTGTTATCGCAAGAATAAATGTAGAAGCCCCAAGCGTTTTACGGCAAATAGAACTCGACCATTCGATTGATGGTAATTTTATATGTCCAACAATTTTTTTATGACGTAACCTCCAATCTTGGACAAGATAAAATAGTCCAGCAACAAAACCAATACATATACTCGATGTCGCAAGAAAAAAAGTTATCGCATGAAACATCTTTAGTATAGGCGGATTATGGTTAATCATACCTACAACCGGCTCGTTAGGCGTAATATACGAAATAATCATACCGCCAATTAACAACGACAACGCTATCGGTAAAAAAAATAAACCAAACGGCGCTTCACGATGATAACAAGACAAATAAAAATAAATAATAATAAGACTCCAAGATGTCATTAGAAAATATATTTCTGCCCCATTAACAGAACCATGTGATACAACATGATGATAATATAAAAAAATTGTATGAGCAATAAATCCAACTATTACTCCAATAATCGACCAAAATTTTGGAATCATGCGTTTGAAAAAAATTCGTAACAACTCTAACAAAAAAGCTGTCAAGTAAGATAACACACAACAAATAATCATAATAACCTCCTCTTTAATTTTTTTACATTCAAATTACAAAAATCGTATCGTAATATTCCGCTTCAGTTGATATATTACCAGCAAAATCATTTAACTCACATTGATAAATTCACTAGCGAATGAATTGCTCGTTTGAATACTTTTTAAATTCTTCCTTAATTGTAGATTTTTTGATTTCGCCTGAATGAAAAATTATTTTATAACGTAACATAAACGATTGACCCTTTGTCATAACAAAATCGCCGCCGCTTTGTTTATCTTGGTTCGATTTCTTGCGCACGCCGAAACTTCGCTCTCCAAAAGGATTTGCCGCAAAAAGACCATACGTCCGAACATGCCAATACGTTGGATACCGAAAACTTGAAGGATGATTCATTACCGCAATTCCAACTGTTTCGCCGCCGTTTAATTGTCCGACATAATCTACCCATGCAGAACGTTTTCCCCACGCTTCCTCATCAAATTTATCCTCTGCGTTAACGATATACGCCGACGGTAAAATTTTATTTTGTTTTGCTCCTGCCTTTGCCCGCGACCTAGCAGTATCAACTGCTAATGAATCGGCAACACGTATTCCAAATGTTCCTTCTTTTGTATCGTAAAAAGTTACTTTGTCGGCGAGTGCTGTTACAGTTATTTCAAAATCGATATATCTATTTCCCAATTCAGTAACACCGAAATTAAATGATCTAATATCGCTGCAAATAATCTCATTACGTTGATTTATCCAATTATTTTCCGTTACAATAATTGCTGTATTCTCACCGGACACTTCAGCCTTGCGGGTTTTTCGATGAACAATCTTGCCGATGTTTTTCAATTTCTTATCGGTCAACCAAAAATCCGTGCCGTTCACTTTGCCATGAGTAAACCAAAAAGATCGATGATGTAAATGATCATTAGTAATTACATTACGATTTTCCATCGGAAAACTACGTGTTATCAACTTGTCATCTTTGATATAAATCGGATAAATTATCGGAGTGCCTTCAAAATCTTTAACGTATCTTGCAAATGGTTTATCAGCGATATGTATTTCGTAAAAATTATCTCCAGCAAGAATTTTTACCGCATTCGCAAATTTCGTTTCTTTACTCTTTTCAACTTCGGCTATGTTGATTGTTTCTTCCGATTGAATTTCAGTTACGAAAAATAAACAAAAAAGAAAAATCGTCAAAAAAGAAAATTTACGTATCATTCTATAAATTCCAGTAATAGAAAGACATAAAAACCAGCTTTCCAATAGATAAGCCTGCATCTTTAATCGAAAATTCAAATGAGGATAGTTTGAAATAATTTTGATAATCTTGAAATTAATATTTGTTCTCATCTTTTAATGGTAAAAAAAATAATTGTGTAATAAATCAGAGGAATATCTCAAAGGGGAATTTCTAAAAGTCCGTGTAAAAATTCGTGTAAAAAGTCCGTGTAAAAGTTCGTGTAAAAAATTTCTTTTAGGGAGAAACGCAGTCGTCTCAACCGCATATTTAGACGTTTACAATGCAAGCGATACGCCTACAATCCTCCTAAAATAGTTTTAGAAATTTATTTACTCTTAAATCTTTACTCTTAAATCTTAAATCTTAAATCTTACACTCCTGTTGTTTTTCGGGGGTAATTTATTTTTGCATGAGATTTTTAGAATTTCTCTACATATTATTGTTGTAATTATATGCCATGAGTTTTCCTACTAATCTTGCTGCTGTAAATTCTGTTATAACATTTTTTCCTCCGAGCGGTGCGACTTCTACGATATCACAGCCTATGATTTTTTTTGATTCGCTTACGTGTTTTAAAATATCAGTAACTTCTCTCCATGCCAATCCGCCAGGTTCTGGGGTTCCGGTACCGGGTGCATACGCTGGATCGAAGGCGTCGATATCGATTGTAATATAAATTTGTCCTGTCAACTTATGTAAAATTTGGTCAAGACAAAACGAGTAATCTTTTTTCAGCAATTCGGGCGTGATAAATTTTTTTACTCTATCTTGACAATCATTTAATTCTTCTTCGCTGAAACTTCGTATTCCCACTTGTACCAGATTTGATGTGTACTCGAGAACGCGCCGCATTGCCGAACCATGTGAATATTTCGTTCCGGTGTATGAATTGCGGAGATCAGCATGAGCATCAAATTGTAAGACACTTATTTCGTTGTAAATTTCAGCAGCAACACGAACAATCGGAGGCGTGATGCTATGTTCACCTCCAAGAAAAATTGGTATTCTGCCGTTTCGGAATAATTTTCGTTCTCGTACAGTTTGATAAATGCGATCAAATTGTTCTTCGGGCGAATCAGCCGGCGGAATTGACGGTAATGTTGCGACTCCGTGTTGTGTCATATCAAATAACAATTCTTCGTCGAAGTGTTCGACTTGATCTGAAACTGCTAGAATCGCATCGGGACCATTTATTGTCCCTTTAATGAAGCTGACTGTCCCTTCATAAGGGATTGGTTGAATTAAAAATTTTGCTGTTGCCGGATCGGATAACTCTTTGGGCAAACTAAAAAAAGACATAAAAATACAAAAGATTACTGTTAATCGTTTATCTTTTTTCGACTAAAACAAAAAAACTCAAGCCGAAAAAAAGATAAAACAATTGTATAAAAACAAAATACAAAAAAATGATTATTCAAAATCAATCAAAATTATTCAGATGAATTTATCGTAACAAAAAATAGCAAGCTGGTAATATGAATAAATTTGTAAGCTGGTAAAGTAAAATTAAATTAAATAAAGTAAGTAAATGAAATGAAATTTATTGTGAGAGTAATTAAGGGGGGTGAAACGGAAATCCGGTTGACGGGGAACAATACCGAATCCCGTTTCACCAAAACATTTTTTCGTAAAAATTTCGAATATCGAATAAGATATATAGTAACAAAAAATAAAAAATATTTCTTTATAATCGGGCTTGTAAATTAGATTTCGTTTTTTTGTCGGCATATTATCTTAAATTTGATATTTATGCTTTTTACATTGTTCTCACTTTAATTTTTGGTTTGAGTTGTCTGCTTATTATTGGAAAGCGTTTTTTACGGAATACGCTTTTTTATCATCGAAATTCATTGCGAAATTCATTGCCGCAATTCATAGTATGAATTGCGTATAAAATTCTATAATTCTAAAATTCTAAAATTCTAATTATGAATTTTGCGATTAGGGGTTTGTAACTTGTGCGGCAAAAAGAATATTATTGCTTTCTTTCACGATAAAAATGAAAGGGCGATCGACATAAAATTCTTTTGGTGTAGATATTTTTATTGAGGTTACGGAGATTGTTGCGCCGGTAACAGCAGCTGCTTCGGTACCTGATTCGTTTACTTTGATATAAACTTTTTGTACTATATCGCTGACGATAAGTTTTTTATTTGAAGCGATACCAGATAGGTCGGCACTTGGAGAAAAAATCTTTTTTACACCTGCTGTTAATAGCGATTCTTTTAAACTTGTACTATATTCGATTTCGAATCGCGGTACTTTGACATCAACTTGTGTTGACTTTAGCGTATTAAGTGTATTATTGAAATTATCCGGCGTCAATTTCGCAACGACATCAGAAGGTTTAATTCCGTTATTGGGGAGAATAATAACTGCGCTAAAACCTTTATTTTTATATGGTAATTCTAACCATTGTGCGTTTAAATTTTCGCCGTAGTTGTAATTTCCTTTTGTGTTTCTCATCATTTGTACTTTTTTCTTTTCGCCGTTTAGCAGCGTGAAGTTTTCTTCTTTTGTTTCGCTAGTACGAAATTTTCTACGCCATTCAGCGAGAAAATATATAGCAGAAACAGCGATCACGCGAGTATCAGATTCAACGGTATCAAAAAGTTTTTTGATTTTTGATTTTGTATTTTTGTCAACCCATTCGTTTATTATATTGCAAGCGTCAGAGGAATTTGATTGGAAGTCAACAGTTTTTATTTCGGATGCGAAATTTGTTTTTGCCGTTTCAGTGAAATCGGGCAAGACATTAAAACCTTGTTGAATCCAAAGTGAGGTTGCGGTTTTAAGCGGCGAATCTTCTTTTGCGTAATCTGTAATTTTTAGGGATTTGGCGAGTTCGCTAATATTGTCGTTGTAACCGAGTAATGATTTCAATTCTGTTTCTGTTTCACCTTTAGTGCCCGGTACAACTAATGCGATTGCAAGATTTGCTCCGTAGGGTGAGATTGAAATATTATTTTTATCGTTTTGTAGTACATTATTGCGGAATAACACTAGTTGATCATCAGCATACAAAGACGCCGAAACCGAAATTGCGGTCAAAAAAACAGCAACAAACGCAAATTGTAAAAATTGTGTTGTTATATTTTTAAGCGATTGTTTTTTCATAAGAGACTCCTTTTTTATTAATTTGTTTGTAGTTACTCAACAGTTTTCAGAGATATACGTATCGTGTTATGAATATGCGATTCAAGGTTTAGGAATTTGTTTTTCGATAGGTAATTTGCGGCTCTGACTGAAAATTCAAGTGAGAGCAGTTTAAGGTTTTTAGGATTGCATTTTATGTATTTTCAATTTAAGAACATTGTTGTTAAGACAACATTGTTGTTAAGACATTATTTATTTGCAATCGATTTTTCTCTGAAAGTGTCGATGTTTTATACTTCTTCACGATAAAAAAACTACGCTTTTATTTTATGAGTTTATCTAAATAAATTGAGATAAATCATTCATAATGAAAGGTAATTTTTACCGTGCAAAGTATATACATGCGAAACAGAATGTCAATAGCAATAACTTCGGGACAGAAATCAAAACATTCTTTTAGCAATTTATAAAATCTGATATTTTCAGACGGAATTAATAAAAGTTTAAGGACTAACAAATTAATGATTGATTTATTTTATTCAAGAATTGACGCAAATATCTATTAAAAAAGTTAGTGGACATTTCATAAAAAGTTGTGGACAAAAAGAGTTTTTAAAAGTTATCAATAACAATTTTCGTGTAATCGTTCAGTAAAATTTTTTTGGAATATATAGATAAAATTTCCCAAAGATTTCGATTTACAAATTTATAAAAAAAATCCCTGTGATTTCTTTTTTATTAATCACAGAGAACACAGATATACCAATTACACTTTAAAATTCGTTTTTTAGTAATATATCAGTGGAATATTTTTTTTATTATCCACAGAGGACACAGAGAAATCAGAGAAATCAGAGAAATCAGATTTTGTAATTTTAGATTTTAAATTTAAGTGAATTACTAAAAAATATTTTAGCTGGGAACGCAGGCGTCCCGCCTGCATCTTTTTTGTACAAAAAACGTCTAAAGATGCGGTCGAGACGACCGCGATCCCTGGCAACAATAAATTATTTCACTGATATATTACAAAAAATTTTTTAATTTTTTTCGTGCCCCTATTGACAACATATTTAACAATGTTAAATTTTCCGACTTGTTTGTTTTAATCGTTGCGCAAAAAAAGATTTTTTTACGGCATGTAGCGAGATTGTCTGACATTTAACAGAATTTATAAAATCGCTGCTGAGTTCTGTTTGTCATTTGTGTTGGTGAAATGTAATGTTTGAGAATTTTTTTAACAATGTTCTGATTTAAAGAAAAACTAAAATGAAAACAAAATTATTTGTAACAACTTTGTTATTAACAAGTCTTATGTTTTTACAAATTGGATTGCTCCAATCTGTATTTGCTGAAACGATTCAACATGATTTGAATGTTACTGTCTTGATTAATAACTATACTCTTATTGATATAATCGAAGGCGATGAAAATACTCCTGCCAAATATGTTTATTGTGTCGAAGCGTCGGCTTCTTGCGATGAGCCAATCGAACACGCTGAAATGACTCCGCCAAACCATACTTGGATTTTGTCCCCGACAGGTAAAGAAAAAAATGTTGACGGTTACTCGCCCAATTGGGGTTATATCGTTACTTTTGAAGGAGTTGGAACTCACTCTACTACTGCAACTGCCGCAATTTCATTTTCTAATACTGCCGGTAATGACACTCATAATTATTCTGGTTCAGGCTCTCAAACAATACAAATTACTGTCTCCGCCGACGTAACTCCTCAACCTTGCCCCGATACTTGTCAAGAAGAAAATTGTGACGAATGCAGCGGCAACACTTGTCCCGCTCCTACAACTATGACAACAAATGCAGCACTAGGCGGACTCGGCGTGATGTCTTTTGCCGCTAGTTCTAATACTCGTATTCAGAATTTTTCTCATAACACAGGTCAAGGCGAAGCAACTCTCGATTATATCGTAAACGAAACGGAACCTAATCTCGCCGGTTACGATAATAATTATCGTTACAATAATATGTTCGGTAACGGCGTAAGATTTATTAAACCGATCATAAAACCAAAACTAATTAACGTTGCGCAAAAAACTAATTCAAAAATTCCGCAATTAATAACTGTCGAATTACAACAATATGGTCCAATTCTATTCAAAGAACCGAAAACAATTGTGTTCGACGCCAAAGACGCAAAACCCGGAGTCTCATATCGATTTTCAATTCCGGTTGATGTATCGTCGTTAAATTCCGGCAGTTACGATTGGCAAGTTCAAATCACTCGACACTACGAAGACGGAACTGCAGATCAATCTATCGCAGTTGGGCGTCAAGGAATTTTCAACAATCTCAACAGCGGACTCGGCAAAGGTTGGGTATTCGGACTAACTCCAAAACTAGTCAAAAACGGTAATGATATTCTTTTTTATTATCGCGGAATGCACAAATTTAATCTAGTCAAAAAGAAATGGATCGCAGATAAAACTTACGATTTAAGCGATTACGATCTTACCGGTAACTGGTTAAACGGCTTTAAGATGACAGCCAAAGACGGCAGCTTTCGTGTTTTCAATTCCAGCGGACAAATTACAAGTGAAACCAACGCCGCCGGAAATACGGCTAGCTATGAATACAATGACATCGGACGCCTATCGAAAAAAATCTTACCTGATAAAACATCAACGGAATTTCGTTACGATAAAGATACCGGATATCTAAAAGATATTGTTGCACCGGGCGGAAATGTTACAACAATTACTCACAATGAAACAGGACAAATTATTACCGTAACGGGACCGTCACCGGACGATTCCGGTTTGTTACCGCCTTCGGTTACACGATTTACGTACAATGCCGATAATCTTATAACCTCTGTAACAATGCCCAATGGTGAAACTACAAGATACGATTATGATCATGCAAAACGTTTAAGCCGAATTACGCATCCTGACGGCCGAGTTGAATCTTTTATTTGTCCGGTAACGGCAGGAATTATTGAAACGAAAAATGGTGAAGGAACAAAAGATAAACCTGCTAAACTAATTCCGACCGATTCAATTGTCGGTACAAAAATTGTTGATAATCAAAAGACAATTTCAAAATATGGAATTTGGGGTTATCCGCTTGAGATAACTGATGCGATTGGAAATGTAACGGCATACAAACGTAATTCGCAAGGTCAAGTTACAGAAGAAAAACGAATTGCAGTTGACGAAACGGGCAAGCAAGTTGATTTGATTTATCGTTACGAATATGACAAACGCGGAAATCGCATTAAAGAAATTTTACCGTTTGATCATGGTGTCAGAACTTGGGAATACGATACTCGAACAAACGCAATCAAAAAATTTATCGACGTAACCGGCGAGACAATTATATACGAGATCGATCCGCAAACCGGTAATACTATCAGAACGATTTCTTTCGACGATGAGAAATCAGCAGACGCATATTCAGAGGAGCATTACTCTTACACTCCGCCTCCTGTCAATGCTAATTCAATAGCAGGAGGATTATTAATTGCTAAAATCGATCTGCTAGGTTTTGCTGCCGGTAATGCTTACAACTCTAAAAACAAATTAGTTGAAAAATTTATTTACGTTGAAGGCGGCGAAATTCATTCTGCCGATGGAGTTGCCGAATGGAATTTTGACAAACTTTCGCCGAATAAACGTTACGAAATATTTGTATCTTGGGAGAAAAAAATCGGTAATTCGTTACGGACGAATTTTTCATGCTTTCAAAAAGATAAAAACGAACCCGATTGCAGACGAATAGTTAATCAAAATCTTGAACCGCATAAACATGTTTACGGAAGTCTTGGACAAAAAGAAAATTATCAGTCGCTTGGTCAAATCACGCCGAAAACAACATCGATAAAAATCACCGCAACTAAAACTGACAAAAGTGTTGGTGATATTCCGAAAGCTAATATTCGTCTTATTGAAATCAAAACCGAAACTATTTATCGTTACGATAATGAAGGACGGCTAATTGCACAAATCGACGCAAAAGGCGGAAAAATCGAATATAATTACGATAAGTTAAATCATACAGTTAAAACAGTTAAAAATGATACGCTTGTAACCGAAAGCTTTTATGATTACGCCGGTCGAGAGGCATATTCAAAAAATGAATTCGGAATTATAAGCGGCAAAATTTTTGATTCTGCTGATCGCGTAATCGAAGAATTTTATTTTGAGCCGGAAATCAAAACAATTGATGTTTCAATTAAAAAAGACAGTTCTAAAAAAATTGTTGGATCAATTAACAATCTCGATCAGAATAAACGTTACGAAATATTAGCGAGTTGGAAACCGGATGTTCAAAATTCTATTTCGGCGAAATTTACAGTCAATTCAGGCGGTGAAAATATTCTTATCAAAACAGTAGATCAAACAATCGCGGCAGGTAAACATCCTATTGCGGGAATGGATTACCGGTCAATTGGAATTATTGAAACGAAAAATGGAACGGTCGAAATTTCACTTGAATCAGAGACCGATGTTTCTCTTACAAATTTAAAAATAATAGAAATCGAATCGCAATCCCGTTATCGTTACAATAATTCTGGACTTGTTATTGAATTTATAAATCGATTAGGAAATGTTGTTCGATATAATTACGATGAACTTAACAGACTAACAAAAACAATTTCTCTGACACTTGATCCTGAACAACCAGAATCAATTACCGAAATAATTTATGATATTGCAGGTAATATTTCTAAACGAATTGATCCTTACGGTTACGCTACAGAATATTTTTATAATCCGTTTGGCGATGTTGTCAAAATAATTCAAACTTATGACAATACGAATCAAACGTATAACAATCGTATCGGCGGAATGGTATGGCGGCAACTTATTACGCGAAATAAATATGATAAATTCAGACGAATTATTGAAACGATAAATCCAGCGGATTATAAAATCTCTTATAAATATGATATTCGCGGACGACGAATTGAAACGATTAATCCGCTCGGTCAATCTGAAAAAACCGAATATGATAAAAACGGAAATATCGTAACGAAAATTGATGCGGCAGGAAATAAAACAGAATTTCGATATAACCGGCGAGGTCAACAAATCGCAACAATTTTACCCAAACCGAGCGAAAATGAACCATCGCCGATTACAAGACAATTTTATGATCTTACTGGCCGTTTGATGAGTACAGTTTCGGCAGACGGAATTGTAAATTCTCTTTTGGCTGATCAATACGGACGTGATATAGCAAACTTTATTGGTTTTTTGCGGGAGAAACCGACAGAAGTTCGGAACGGCAAATCCATTTTTGTAATAGACGGAATATTACCGAATGACGAATATGATCTTTTTGTAAGTTGGTCACCTGTTCCGAATGCGGGTAAAATATCGGTCAATTATTTGTATGACGAATCGTTTGGAAAACCTGTAAGAAAATCATTAGGTGAAATTGATCTAACAAAAAAGCCGGAACGAGATTCTTTTTTAGTACCATTTTGTCTGAAAAACTATCAACGCTTAACGGACAGCATAAAAATTTTTAGTAACAATGTTAAAATTGAATTTGACGGCGAAGTCAAAAATGTTTCGGTTTATCTGTTGCGTTCTCAAGCGATGAGTCGAATAATTTATAATGATAAGGGGCAAGTTCAAACTGAAATTGATGTCCTTGAAAACAGCGTAGGATATAATTATGACAATTTCGGGCGGCAAACTTCTGTTGCTCGTGAAGGTGAAGTTAAGAGTTGTTGTAATGAAGTCAAAACATTTTACAACAAACGCGGTCAAACGTTTGCAAATCTTTTACCGGACGGACGATTAACGATTTTCGGTTACGATAAATTAGAACGTCAAGATCGCTCATATATCGGTGCAATTGTCGAAACTAAATTAGGCGAATACAAGTTAGAAGGTTTACCAATCGGCGAAGAGTTTAATATTTTCGTTACAAAAAATCCAGATGAAATAACATCTGAAATAACGTCAAAGGACACAGAAAAATTTCAACTTGGCGATTTGATATTTGTTAAACACAGTACAATCAAAACAACAGAATCAACATTAACGGGAAAATTATTGAATCAATCTAGTACCGGTCAAATTGCCATAATTCGCAAGCAACCGGCGCAGCGAATCGAGTTTGATTTTACCGGTCGAGCAGCTGCTATGTATGATGCTAATAATCATCAAACATTATTCTTTTATGATTCATTCGGGCGTCAAATTGCTGTAGTTTTGCCGCCTACTGGTGAAAAGAAAATGCGATTAGCATTCGAGATTTGTTATAACAGCAGCGGTCATATTCGTGAATACAATATTATGTCTGTTGCTCCTCATTATCTTTTAAATAAACGTGTGTGGAAACCGCTTTCTATGAACGTAGAAGATAAACGTACAATGCAATTTACGTATAATGTATTTGGTCAGTTAATAAAAGTTATTCAATATGATAACGACTTATACGAAAATGGTATAACAAAACGTTACGAATATGATATAGCGGGTAATCGCACAAAAATAATCGATCCGTTAGGAAACGAAACAATTTATCGTTACGATAATTTAAGACGTAAAATTTCCGAAACCAACGCTGAAGGCGGAGAGACAAAATTCACGTATTACAAAGACGGACAAATGAAATCGTTAACGGATCCTGTTGGTAATACAACAAGTTGGACATACAATTTGTTAGGAAAAGTTTCAAGAGAAATAATAACGCTGGACGGAAAATTTAAGGAAAGACTCTTTTACTATAATGCAAACGGAAATATTGTAACGAAAATTGATCGTAACAATCGCGTTACAACTTGGACTTATGATAAACTCAATCGAGCAACATCTGAAAACTGGTACGACACTTGGCAATCATTTGTTGACAATAAATCGCCGATCAAAAATATTACGACAAAATACCAAAACGGCAAAATAAAAAGTATCGAAGACGGTGACAGTAAATTTACATTTGATTACGGAATTTTCGGTAATGAGATCAAAGAAATACAAAATCTTGCTGATTTTTCAAAGCCGATAGAATTTAATTTTGTAACTGATATCAACGGACTCATCACAGAAAAGATTTTAAAAGTTGACGATAAAATTGATCATGTGAATAGTTATGAATTTGATACGCTGGGACAAGTTACAAAAATTAACCATCGCGGCAAAGATGTTTTGACAAAACAAATACAAATTACTTATACACCGCAAGGTCAAATAGCAGAAAAAAATCATTATGCTGAAAATTCTCTCATAGTCAAAACGAGTAATATTTATGACAAATTACAACGTTTGACAAAAATTGTTCATTCTAGTCAAGACAAAGTTTTTTCAATTTATAATATTAAATGGGACAGGTACAATCGTATCATTGATTTTGATTGCATACATACTGACGGACTTATTCCCAATAAACAACTTCATTATAGTTACGATAAAATTTCACAACTGACCGGTGTCAAATCTAATTCGTTATCTACCGAATCTTATGTTTATGATCTTAACGGCAACCGTAAGAACGCGGAATATCAAAATCAAAAACAGCAATATCAAACAGGTGAATATAATCGTCTTTTGTCTGATAATAGCAACAGTTATAAGTATGATTTAGAAGGAAATCGTACAGAAAAAATTACTTCCGACGGAACAACGATAAAATATTTTTGGGATAACCGTAATCGTCTGATAAAAGTTCAAACACCAACTATAACAATTACATATTTATACGATTATTTGAATCGTATTGTTAAAAGAATCCAAGATAAGAATGATCAATATTATGTTCACGATAATTGGCATATTGTTTTGCAATTTGATAATAAAAATGATAAACCAACTCATCGCAATTTATGGGGAATAAAACAAGACGAGTTAATTTGTTGTGACGACGATTGGATGTTAAGAGATCATTTGAATACAATACGTACAATTATCAAATCGAATGGAGATATAATACATCTCGATTATGACGCTTCGGGCAAGTTACTTACCAATTTTAAAAAAGATACTATCTTATTTGCTTATACTGGTAAATTACTTGACCAATTTACAAATTTACAATGGAATATTAATCGTTGGTATGATTCAAATGTTGGTAGATGGATGAGTGAAGATCCAATTGGGTTTTCTGGAAAAGATATAAATAAATATCGATATACACTAAATTCTTATATGAATGGTAATGATCCGTTAGGATTACTTACATTAAAACAGGCAAGTGATATAATTAATATTTGGTCTCAAAGATGTGTTAATGGTGCTCCTTATGAATCTGCTATTCGTGGTGAAATTCATGCGGGAAATTTATTAGAAGGAATGTGGGAGCTTGCTATTGATTCAATGTTAATTGGTATTCCAAATCCAGAGTCTTGGATTGGGAAAATGACATGGACTTTTGTTAAAGACATAATAAGTGAAGCTTTAAAAAATGCACCTAGTGGCAATTCAACAAATTTGTCAGATGAGACTATTAAAAATATTATTAAAGATGTCTTGCAAGTACCTTTGGAGGAAACAACTATTTTAGTTCCTGTTATTAGAAAGTTAATTGAGCAAAGTTTAAATTACAATATAAACGAGTGTCTCTTGGTACATCGTGAAAGAAAACACGATACAAAATTGCCGAATGATAGCGGAACAAAGTCAGTAAAACTAGATTGTGTTTTTATGGTTTGTGCTAAAATAAAATGGGGAATTTTTTTTAATACAATAGGTAAGTGGTCTGTTAAAGGTCATTGTCATTTTGAATGTAATTCGCCTCCTACACCATTATGCTGTGCAAAAATTAATGGTGAACCACTCTTTAACGTAAATGTTGAAGTAAATATCAACAGAGAAGGTAATAATGGACAGAATTGTCAATAATGAAAAGAATAACTGTACTTTTCCAAAAAATTACTTAGAAATACCCTTATTCACAAAGTTTTTTTAATGTATTTGAATTAAATGCACTTCAACATACACATCAAAATTACATAATTATCTAAAATAGGAAAAACAATGAAAATCAGGTTTAAAATTTTTGGAAAGTGTAGTTAATAATTATTATAATTATACCAATTACACTTTAAAATTCGTTTTTAATTTTTTTTAATTGAAAATATTGTCAATAAACGTTTCAATAATTTTTTAGTAAATACAACTTGTTTTTGAGTCAAAAAATTGTCCGCAAATTCGCCCTGCAAGGGCAATCAACATTAGTGTAGAGCAATCGCCCTACGTAATGCAATCAACATTAGTGTAGAGCAATCGCCCTACGTAATGGTTTTACCTTTAAAATTAAGCCCTGAAAAGGCGCAAACCTAAAGATCATAAATAATTTTTTTGTTGTTGCCCTTACAGGGCTTTGGTGTGTTATATTTTTTCCGTAGGGCGTCGCCCTACGCTAATGCTGATTGCCCTTTCAGAGCGATTTTAGTTTAAAACAAAAACTGAAATTTAAAGTGTAATGAGTATAAATTGTTTTTATAAAAAATTTATAAAAAAGGAAACGTAATAAATATTAAAATATGTAATTAGATATTAACACGCAGTCAATTTTAATTCATACACAATCTAACGAAACATATAAATTTAACCCTTTAACATTTAACCCTTTAACATTTAACCCTTTAACTTTTAACCCCTTTAACATTTAACCCCTTTAACTTTTGATTTAATCATGAGAATTGTAAAATTATTTACGATATCAGTTTGTACGTTGTTGTTTTTTGTGAATATCTGTTCTGTTTATGGTCAGGATAAAGGAACAGAAATTGCCAATCGGATTTGGAAGGAAATTAAAGAAGTTCCGGCATTGGAAGAACCTGATAAACAATTTATGGTCGAAGAATCAACATATAGCTTTACTCCCGATATTTATGCTATTGATGATTCAATGAGTAAGTATTGGATGCATCTTGCGAAAAGTTGCCAAGAGATTTTTTGTAAAGGTTTAGTCGAAGTGAGTCAATACGACAATCAAATAGAATCATTTGCGAAAACATTCGTTTCAAAATTTGGCAGCGGCGATATTATGTCAGATATGCGTTGGGCAATAGCTTGCCCGCAATTGGCTGCATTATCCACTATAATTATCTACAGTCCTGAAAAAGACCTTTTAAGTGAAGAGTTTAAAAAATTCGCCCTGCATTATAACAAAGCTATAATCGACCATTCTCTAGCATCTGATACGTTTTATAAAAGAATTGTATGGTTTACTCTTTGGGCAGGAAATAAACCATTCACACATAAAAATAAAGTTGCGTTTTCTTTAGAAGATGACTTACTTAAAGAATTAGAAATTCACTATGCCGAGTACATCGAAAAAAAAATATGGACAGAAAAAGATCACGAATATTGGCATGCTATAAGATATTTTCTTGTCATAGTTTATATTTGTAATTGGGAAGACACCTTAAAATTGTATAAAGTATCATCATCAAATTTAGATGGAGAAAACTATTATAAAATCACTCAGCATTTTGTTCGTCACAATACTCTTTTGATTGTACCGCGTCCAATCTATAATGCTGAAACATTAAAATTCGAAATTGACCTTCCAAAATTAACTAATCGTCTTCCGCCGATTGAATTACCTATTCGGCCTCTTCCTGAATATAGATTCAATTGGGAATCATCAAAATTAAAAACACTTCCAAGAGTGTCAAAAGTATTTTTCAACGATTTACTAATAATCGATTTTTTAAATAAAGTATCTACAAAACAATTGAAAAAAATAAAAGATAAAAAATAAATGCCGAATATTTCTAATAATTAATTTTTTTGTAATACAAAATACACGAAAAAAACGAAATAGACGAAAAAAAATGATAATACTTTTCAGCAATCTTCATATAGAATCATTAGTTCAAGAAAATGTTTAAGCACATATAGAGAGCAACCATCTTGCGATGTAATGCAGGATTTTATTTCATCTACTGATTTTGGTAATAACAATATTTTTCCTTATACTGATTTTGCTACTCTATTCAATTGTGAAGTAATCAGAGTTAATGTAAACAAAAATTATAAAAAATTATTGCAATTTTTAGAGATAGGAATAACAGGAAAAACATTAAAAGAACGGATAGAAATTTATAATCGTGCTTTAGTGGGAATTACTGCTGTGACACAAGTTGGATCAAATTAAATTGTCTATTTTCTACATATCTGTATTTTCCCCAAAAAAAGTTGAAAAACAAAAAATTCTACAGATATATTACCATTGAAGTAACCTAAAATTCAACCTACAATTTAAAAATAAATAGAGATGAATTATGACATTTATTAAACAATCCTTTTTTGTAACGATAATTATTTTTGTAATTGTGAAATTTTTTAATATCGCAATTTGTCAGGATAAAGCTGTTGTTGTTAAGCCTGAAGCTTACGTTCAGCGGATTGCGGGGTTGAATGCTAGGTTTATTGTTGCGCTAATTAGTGATGGTGTTGGCGGAACTTGGATCGGTACAGAAGATGACGGAATATTTTATTGCAATGCCGATAATAAAATTTCTCAATATACAACCCGAAACGGTCTCGGAGATAATAACGGTTACGCACTCGCTATCGATAAACTCGGCCGGCTTTGGGCCGGACATCTCAAATCAGGCGTTTCAGTTTTCAACGGCAAAGATTGGAAAAATTACGATGTAATCGACGGTCCTATCGGTGAACGAATTTTTGATATAAAAATTTGTCCTAAAGACGGCGACGTCTGGATGGCAACATCCGCCGGTATTACCCGCTACAAAATCAATTCCGATACATGGGAATATATTACCCGTAAAGACGGCTTACTAGAAAATCAAATATCCGCCCTCGCATTCAAACACGACGGAACTCTAATCGCCGGTACACAATGTCACGGTCTAGCGATCTTTAACCGTAACGCTAATGGTGATTACAAACACACTAAAAATATCCTTGCTGCCAATCGATTTGGTCCTAATAATTACAGCCCAATCCCACTCACACCAACCGGAAACAGTTTGCCGTCAAATTTGATTAACGATATAATCGTAACGAAAAATTCTGAAACACAATCGATCTGGATCGCCGCTAACACAGGTCTCGTGAAATCTAACGATACACTAACCAAATTTGAATATTGGCGCGGTAAAGATTATGTCAATAAAATTCACGGTCTCTACGGCGGCGCACCTAAAGATTTTAAACAAGCTCCCAAAGAAGTATTCGATCAACTCCTGCCCGAAGACCACTTGACTTGCCTCGCCGAAGACGAACTCGGCATAATCTGGATCGGCACTCGACAAAACGGATTCATCACCGCTGACCCTAAAACAGGAAAACGATTCGTCCGTACACCGCAACAATTAAGTCTGCCCGATATTTTCGTAACAAAAATTCTACCACTGTACAACGGCGGTTACTTGCTCGGTTTCAACGGCGGCGGAATCGTTAAATCTATTAAACCAATCAATCTAATAGATCGAAAACCCGCCGAAACTAATTTCAATAAAGATAAAATATTTTCCGTTGCGCAAAATGATTTTCCAATATTCCCGTCAAAAATTAAACCGCTCACAATCGAAGACCTAAAGTTAATGCAAACCCAAATCCGCAATCTCAAAAAAACACTGCCTAAAAATTACGCAACTTATTACGGCGAAGATTGGAAAACTCAAGGTAATTGGGTCGGACATTATGGCCGAGATTACGCAGTAATGTGCGGGACTTCTTCACCATTTGATCAAATGTTTTTTACCGATGAAACCGAAATAATGGTTCGCCCATTTATCGGCATTAATAAACGTAAAGGCGATTCATTACGCCGATGGATTCATTGGGTCGAATCAGGCGACCGGCGTGTAATGTATTCTTCACTTAACGGTAAACGCCGCCAAGCCGAATGGGACGATCACGCCGAAACTTATCCGATTTCTCATAACGGTCCCGATCTTTGGTATCTGCTCGATATAAAAAAATCGGGCGTTTATAAATTGTCAATGTATTTTTTCAATAAAGACGGTCATCAAGGTAATAATAGATTTCGCGATTTTCTTGTCGAAATTTATCCTGCCAATGTAAACTGGACAAAAAATTCCGACACAGACCAATTCAACAAAATCGCCGAATCACAAACGAAAAATCAACCTCTCGCAAGAACCAGAGTAAATAATTTTTGGGGCGGAACTCATAAAAGTTTTGAAATCACAGGCGAGGGAAAATATTTTGTACGCGTTGCAAATAACTTTTGTTACTGCACGATTATGTCGTCTGTTTGTGTCGATAAATTACAAGGTGAATCTATAATCAACGATAAATTTGAATTATCGTTACAATTAAATGTCCCGTATCAGCCTCCTCAATTTCCTGAAACGGTAATATATCCTGCCGCATATCAAGCTCAACAACTATGGAATACTCTCGATATTTGTTACGATAAATTCGACACAATAGAAATCAATAGAGAATATAGAATCCGCATGATTCAGACTGTTATCA
>JAITKS010000094.1 GCA_031278315.1 Planctomycetaceae bacterium
ATAGAAGAAGGCAATGTTAATCGTGGTATTTTGGATGTTCTTGATATTCTTCATGCACGATTCAAAAAAGTGCCGCCGCCAATTTCGAGAGCAGTTAGTTCCTATAGGGATTCAATTGCATTAAAATCACTTTTAATACAGGCAGCAACTTGTAAAACACTGGACGAATTTGAACAAGACCTTGCATATCGTTAAGATGATTTTGCGTAATAATCTGTTTTTCTGTGGTAAAGAAATCGCAATTAAAACAGTTTCAAAAATTTTAAACAAAACGGAGGCTACAAAAATGGTCATGTCCACTTTGGAAAAATCGTACGTTAAAGGTATAAAAGAAGGTATAAAAAAAGGTATAGAAGAAGGTAGAGAAGAAGGTATAAAAAAAGGCATAGAAGAAGGCAATGTTAATCGTGGTATTTTGGATGTTCTTGCTATTCTTAATGTACGATTCAAAAAAGTGCCGTTATCAATTTCGAAATCAGTTAGTTCTTATAGGGATTCAGTTGCGTTGAAGTCACTTTTAATACAGGCAGCAACTTGTAAAACACTGGATGAATTTGAACAAGACCTTACACATCGTTATACGCTTTAACATCACGCATTACGCATTTACAAAACTTAAACAATATCAAATTTATTCACGCAAATATAAATTGAATGGAGATAAAGAAAATGATTTCCGAATCAAGTTCTAATTCAAACGATAAAAATTCCAATCTATCTGAACCAACTAAAATTGACGGCGGAGCGAACGATGATTCAGACACTTTTAACGGCGGCGCGGATTCTTCCGAACTTTCACGCCGAATATTTTTGAAATTAGCCGGTGTTGGAATTGCAGCTGGAGTTGCAGGCGGATGCGATTCTACTTTTGGCGGTTTGAAACCTTCCGGCGGCGAAGGTTGGTTGCCGGCTCAATATAATGTATCTGGTGATTTTCCTGTACAAGTTCGAGGACGTATTCCTATCGACCCGCAAAATCCGTCGATTACACGTGATAATCAAAAATGTATTCTTTGCGGTCAATGTGTTGAGGTTTGTTCTAAAGTTGAAGCCGTTATGCACAATTATGAATTGCCGATTATTGATGATATTCCTTGTATTTGTTGCGGTCAATGTACGCTTTGGTGTCCGACGGGAGCAATTACGGAAGTTGATGATTCTGATTTATTAATGCAAGCTATTGAAAATCCTGACTTGCATGTTGTAGTTCAAACCGCACCTTCGACACGAGTCGCTTTAGGAGAAGAATTCGGATTATCTGTCGGGACGAATGTTGAAGCTTATCAAGTTTCGGCATTGAAACAACTCGGTTTCGATAAAATTTTCGATACAAATTTTTCCGCCGACTTGACAATAATGGAAGAAGGAACCGAATTAGTCAAACGAGTCAAAGGAGAGAAAAAAGCACCTTTGCCGCAGTTGACTTCGTGTTGTCCGGGATGGGTAAAGTATTGTGAATATTTTTATCCTGATCTTGTTCCGAATTTATCTTCTGCTAAATCGCCAATGACAATGATGGGGGCAATGATAAAAACTTACTATGCGAAAAAAAGTAATATTGATCCCAAAAAAATATTTTCTGTTGCAATAATGCCGTGTACTGCTAAAAAATTTGAAGCGATTCGACCAGAAATGAATCACTCTGGAATTAAAAACAATGACCCGTCAATTAGAGACATTGACCTCGTGCTTACAACTCGTGAGCTTGCGAAACTCATTAAACGCAAGGGGTTAGATTTCTTAAATCTTCCGCCTGCAAAATATGATTCGCTTTTGAGTGAATACTCTGGTGCTGGTGTTATTTTTGGTGCGACAGGCGGCGTGATGGAAGCGGCGGTAAGAACTGCATATCATTTATTAGCGGGTGATCCGCCGAAGTTTCTTTTCAATCTTGAACCTGTTCGCGGATTAGCTGGAGTTAAAGAGGCGAAGTTAAATATACCTAATGTCGGCGGCATAAAAATTGCCGTCGTATCTGGAATGCACAATACTCATAAAGTATTAGAACGTGTTCGCGAAAATAAAAGTGATTGGCATTTTATCGAATTTATGGCGTGTCCGGGCGGATGTATAAGCGGAGGCGGACAACCTCGTTCTGCCGTGCCGCCGTCTGATTCTGTTCGTACTGCGAGAATTAACGCTTTGTATTCGGCGGATGAAAAAGCAACTATTCGGCTTAGTTATGAAAATCACGAAATAAAAGCAATCTACAAAGATTATCTTGGTGAGCCTAATGGAGAATTAGCACATGAACTTTTGCACACGCATTATGGAGATCGCAGTAAAAATTTGACTGCTAAAAATAAAAAAGGAAGTAATAAGGAGAAATAGAAATGTCAAAAGGTGTTTTAGTAAATCTCACGAAATGTATAGGTTGCGGCGGATGTACTGTTGCGTGCAAAATGTACAACAATAATAAATGGATAGATAAAAGAGCACCTGCAAGCGGTGAAAACGCGCAGCTAGCTGATGAAAATTGGACAATAATAAAAAAATTCAAATTGTACAAAAACGGCAATACACAAGTTTGGAGATTTGTAAAAAATCAATGTTTACACTGTCAATCGCCGTCATGTGTGTCGGCATGTTTTGCGAAAGCACTTCAGAAAAAAGACAATGGTGCAGTCGTATATTTTCCTGATAATTGTGTTGGGTGTAGATATTGTATGTTAGCGTGTCCATTTAAGATTCCGAAATTCGAATGGAACAAAGCGATGCCGGTAATTACAAAATGCGTGATGTGCTACGGAAGAATGAAAGAGAATAAAGCGCCGGCGTGTGTTTCGGTCTGTCCTGAAAGTGTGATGAAATTCGGAGACCGCGACGAGTTGTTGGAAGAAGCGAAAGTAATTATCAAAAATAATTCAATGTATGTAAAACATATTTACGGCGAAGAAGAAGCGGGCGGAACAAGTTGGATTTATATTTCAGATGTACCATTTGAAAAGATCGGATTTAATACAAATGTTGTCAAAAAACCTTTACCAATATATACTTCGCTTTACATGAAATGCACGCCGATATTTGGTGCAATTTGGGTTATTGTGTTGACTGCGTTTTATTTTATTACGAAACGGCGTAACGTAATTAAAAATGAATCATGTGAATTATCGTACAAAAAATCGGTTGATGAATGTGCAGATAACAAATTATCTCAAGAGGCAAATACTGTAAAATCAGATGACGTATTTGTCAATGCCGGTCAGAAAAAAAGAAGGAAGTGAGGAGAAATAAAAAAATGCAAAAAGTAAAAGAATTTGATGATTATTCTTTTAGATTTAATGTAACGTTTATTCGTGTGATTTTGTTAATGTTTGCGTTGGCGGCGATTTGTATTGTAGTTGTACGATTTATTTATGGACTTCATGCTGTAACAAATTTGAATGACAGCTGGCCTTGGGGATTATGGATCGGTTTTGATGTGATGTGCGGAGTTGCACTAGCGGGCGGCGGTTATGGAACTGCGTTACTCGTACATGTCTTGAGAATAAAGAGTTTACGTCCCGTAGCAAGAGGTGCAATGTTGACGTCGTTGATCGGTTATTTGCTAGTGATGATCGGATTATTTCTTGACATCGGCAGATGGTGGAATTTCTGGAGACCATTTGTTTCATGGGGGCATGATTCTATTTTATTTGAAGTATTCTGGTGTATTTCGGCATATACAATTATTCAAGTTTTAGAATTTGGAGAGATATTGACGGAACGAATTTTTCGGAAGTTACACAGATTTTTTGTAACGATATTTCCTGTATTAATTATTGTCGGTGTAGCTATACCGATGATGCATCAGGCGTCGCTTGGAGGTTTATATCTATTGATGGACGGCAGATTACATCCGCTTTGGTGGAGTCCGATGATATTTGTATTCTTTTTGTTATCATCATTTTTTGTTGGACCGGCGATGATAATGTTAGAATCAGCGATAAGCAGCAGGGCGTTAGGGCATCAAACTCCGTTGAATACGTTGAGATTGTTAGCAAGAATCGGCGGAGTTGCAATGTTGATTTATTTAGTATTACGGATAGCAGATTTGTTTCTACATAACAATATCGGATTAGTATTTGGGGAGGAATACGAATGTATTGCGTTTCGAGTTGAGATTGTTATCGGACTTATTGTACCGATAATAATTATTTTTTCGCCGTTGTCGGGACATCGTTTTTGGTTAATTATTTATGGTATTTGTGCGAGTTTTGGTGTATTTCTTAATCGATTGAATGTTGTAGTTATTGGAATGTCGAGAGAGATGGGCAGTTTCTATTATCCATCAATTTATGAAATATTAGTGAGTGTAGGATTAGTAGCAGCAGGAATTTTAGTGTACTTATTTATCTGTGAAAATTTCAAAATTATAGAAGAATAGAATAATAGAATTATAGAATTATAAAAATCGTAATATATCAGTAAAATAATTTATTGTTGCCGGGATCGCGGTCGTCTCGACCGCATCTTTGGGCGTTTTTTTACAAAAAAGATGCAGGCGGGACGCTTGTGTTCCCGCCGGCTAAAATATTTTTTAGTAATTCACTTAAATCTAAAATTACAATTTCTCTGTGACCTCTGTGGTTAATAAAACAAATATTCCACTGATATATTACTAAAAATCTTTCAGTGGAATATTTGTATAGGCACAAAGTATTTTGTCTATATTGAGGTCTAATATTTTAGTCTTAAAAGATCTATCGAAATATTATCCAAAAATCAATCTAATCAAAAAATCAAAGCTCCGGCGTTTTGGGCAATTTGGGTTGACTTTATCTATTGCAACGTTTGTAAAAATTAAAAAAAGTTTACCGATAAATTAAACTTTTTCGGTTATTATGACGATTGGTTTTTTGTAAGAAAAACTGATAATCATTGTTGTATGGTCGGATTTAAGAATATTTAGGTAGTATTCATTACTTCGCCGAATATACAAAAGAGGTATTATAGTAGAAGTTGAATTAATCAAAATTTACGTTTTCAAATTAATTCAATTTATAAATCTAACTATGATAAGGCTGCACTAACTACAATTTTTGTTGCGAAAGAATAATGCATGTCTAAATTCTATTTGCGGCAAAACCTTAAAACTCCTAAATTATTTACTCACCCAATCAACTTATATTTTATATTATTTCGGTAGATATAAGTTGATAACTCCTTTTGCGTTGGTAATTTATTATATTACTAACTGCCAAATTTGTTAAAGGAAGAAAACATGAGTTCCCTTCACAAAATATATGTTGTCCTTTTTGTCGGCTTTGTATTAAGTCTGATTAATCTTATTGGTTGTCAGCCTCAGCAGCCTTTTTATTTTACGGAAAAGGGACAATATCAAAAATATCTTAAAACTCACGCGACTCGAATAGATTATCCTGATGCTAATGTAGCTAAGCTCGATGAAGTGAATGGTGTAATTGATCCATTGACTCTCACTAATCCTGAACCAACGGGATTTTGGGATATTTCTCTCGAAGATGCGATTCACATTGCGTTACAAAATTGTAAAGTAATTCGTACATTAAACGGTGTTGGATTTTCTAGTGCTGGTGCTTCTGGTGTTCCGAGTGCATTACTTTCTTCGCCCAATGCGGTCGGTACTGTTTATGATATTGCGTTGATGGAAAGTAATCCGCAATATGGTGTTGAAGCGGCGTTATCTGCGTTTGATGCGATGTTATCAGCTACAACGCAATGGGAAAAAAATGATACGCCCGGTTCCGTTCAAACTGATGTTGGAACATTTGGTGTTGGAATCAATAAGACTGCTGCGACAGGAACACAATTTTATTTAAATCAGTCGAATCAATATCAATTTAGTAATGTTCCTGCTAACAGTGGTTGGTCGAGTTATCTTGAAGGCGGATTCGTTCAACCTTTATTTCGCGGAAACGGAATACAATTTAATCGAATTGCTGGACCGAATGGTCAACCCGGAGTTTATTCTGGAGTAGTTATTGCAAGAATCAACACTGATCAAGCAATAAATGATTTTGAAATGGCAACGCGAAATCTTGTAGCCGATGTTGAAAAAGCATATTGGAATTTGTACTATGCTTATTATCGGTTGGAATCGGTCAAGTCTGGTCGAGATGCCGCACATCAAACTTGGTTACAAATATATACTCTGAAAATAAACAAAGCTCGCGGAGGTTCGGCACAAAATGAAGCGCAAGCGAGATACAATTATCATACGTTTAAAGGTCAAGCGGAGTCAGCGCAGACAAATTTATTCCGGACTGAAGCAGCTTTACGTTCAATTCTAGGATTAGCAGCAACAGATGGACGATTAATGAGACCAAACAACGAACCGATTACCGCACCGATTAAACTTGATTGGCAGAATATTGTATGTGAGGCATTATATCGTTCACCGGAATTACGTAAACAAAAGTGGGAAGTAAAAAAATATGAGCTCGAATTAATTGCATCGAAAAATTTCCTCATGCCGCAAGTTGATTTAAGCGGAGGTTACAGATGGAATGGTGCCGGTAAAGAGTTAATAAATCAGGGACGGCAAAGCAATGCGATTGGCAATTTGACGAGCGGCAATTATAGCGGATGGGTACTTGGTTTGAATGCGTCGATGCCGTTTGGGTGGAGGCGTGAATTAGCGGGTGTTAGAAATGCACAATTGAATTTAGCAAAATCGCGGGCAGTTTTACAAGAGCAGGAGTTGGAATTAACGCATCAGTTAGCAGATTCATTCCGTGAAATTACGCAAGCATATCAAACAAGTGTTACTATGTTACAGCGCAGAATTGCAGCTATTGAAGAAGTAAAAGCGGTAACGGTAGCTTTTGAAGCTGGTACAACAACATTGGATCAGGTACTTGACGCACAACGAAGATTAGCTGAAGCTGATACAGAATATTATCGTACAATTATTGATTACAATCTTGCGATTATGACTTTGCATTATCGTAAAGGTTCGTTGTTGGAGTATGATAATGTTTATCTTGCTGAGGGTTCGTGGCCTTCTAAAGCATATTTCGACGCAAAGCGGAGAGCGAGAGCGGAAGACGCAAGTCAAAGAATAAATTATGGATTTACAAGACCGAGAGTTTTGAGTCGGGAGAGGTATCAGCAATTTCAGTATGCCGAAAATATGTTACCTGAAAATGTAAATGGATCGGATGTAATAAATGTGTTACCTCCTGTAGAGGACAAAACTCCGATGTTAGCACCGAAAGTGATTGATTCGGACAAGGGAACAAAAAATTCAACGAAGTCAGCAAATGATTTCACGACAAATCTACCGGTAAATTCGGATAATGAGCAAAAAGATTTTTCATTGAGACCGGCACCTTTACCAGCAACAGATACAACAACGTTTATCAATGCAGAATCAGGAAATCGACAAGTCTCTTTCACGTCGCCGACAATAACATCAACTTCATCACCAACAACACCAACACCGGCAACAAATGAGAAAAAGTCACTAAGAAGCAGCAGATATTTGAAATGAGATTTGTAATTATTCGGTAGAGTCGTGTAATTATTAAAGGGAAATTTCCAAAGACCTCACATAAAAAAAACTGTAATATATCTGTGTAATAATTTATTGTTCACGGGAACGCGGTCGTCTCGACCGCATTTTTAGTTTTGTTTTTTTGACAGGATTACAAGATTGACAGATTTTTTAAATGATAAATTAAAAGAATCAAAACTTGAAACCATAGTGATTTGAACTTTAGAATCCGTGCTAATCACCGCATGCGAACTAACCACTAACCACTAACCACTAACCACTATCCTGTAATCCAGTCAAAAAAAAATTCCGCTGATATATTATCATTTTTTTACTTTTACGAAATTAACGAGTAAATGAAACATGAAAAAGAGGAAACAGCCGAAAGAGTCTGATCGGAATTATTTTGATCTGGACAATGAATTAGACGAGATTTTGGCAATTGACCGGATTGCGGTTATTGAATCGAATGAAGAAGAACCGCCGTGTCCTGTTTTTGAAACTTACGGTGAACTTGTTGAATTTTATCAACGTCTGGTTCAACGGCGAATTAACGCACGTGAATTTCTTGCCGGCAAGAATGACGATCAAGCCGTTGAAGCGGAATTACAACATTTACGCAATATCATTGGTTCGTTTACCAACCGAATACCGGAAACGATTGATTCGGAAGAACAGTTTGGTCAACTTGTTCCGTTTGGGGAACAGAAAAAAGTTTTGACAAAAATTTTTACGGATTTTCCGGGTATGTTATTATTTGATAATCGGGGTTCTTTTCTTAAATTATTCTTCATGCTGCTTTTTGGTTATGCTTTTTTACTAGGACTGTTGAAAGGGTTATTTTCTGTGATGTTTGTGCCAGGTTTTAAGTTTACAGGAATTGTATTGATTCTGATTTGTGTCATGGTTATTTTGTTGCAAATATTTTATTTTCGTCCTTGTTGCCGTATTCATTATTCAACGCTTCGGACGATTGCGAAAAAAACAGTTAAAGCGAAAAAGCAATTTGCGGATTATCCGATTTCATCTGTCGAGGAAGTGGAACCAATGATCCGCCGAACATTTCAGAAAACATTTCATGTTCCTTCTGATTTACTGAAACCGGAAACTCAACTTGATCGGGAACTTGGATTCGAGATATAAATTTTCTGAAGAGAATCTCTAAAAATTCATTTCAAGATTTTCCAAAAATTTTTAGGTGTTTACCGTTTTATTATTAGCACGCGGATAATCCCAGATTATGAAGGGTTGGTTTGATTAATTCTTAAAATTCACAACTCAAAAAAATTTGAAAAACGTAATATTCCGCTGATATATTACAAAAAATTATTGTGAGAGAACGTAGTCGTATCGACTGCATGTTAGAAATTTCTTGTAAGAAAATATTAGATAGAAGTTTTTCGTAAAAAACTGTGCCGACAAAACGATGACGTTTCTCTATTATTATTTCTTGTTGTTGTTTTAATATTGTTGTCGTGACAGCAGAAACGTGAATGTGCAATACTTTGAGTCTTTACATTTCTCAATGCTTTGAGTTTCTAATGAAAAAAGATTATAAAGTCATATCGACTTATGCTGCAAGGTTCTTACAATATCAAAATCTATTGGCGAGGAAATTAATAAGTTTTATTTAACAATTAGCAAATTGCAGCAAATTACAAATTGTCAACACCGAAAATAATCTACAATAGTAGAATTTTATATGAGTCTTATTGACCGGTATATTTTTCGGAAATCTACCCCATCTACGATAGTAGAAATTAATATAACTTTTATCGGCTGAATTCTTGCGGGGCACGACTCAAAATATCTACAATAGTAAAAAAAATAATATGGCAACTTTGGCAAGGGTCATAACAATATTCTTTTTATCTTAATTCTTCTTTCTTATTTTTCCGGTTCAATGCAACAAGCGGCAATAATAATTTTTTGAGAGTTATTATTCTGCCTGTTGGAGTTGACACTAAGTCAGTAGGGGGTAAAGAGTTTTCTGTCTATTGTGAATTTCGTAATATATCAGTGGAATAATTGTTTTTCAAATTTTTTTGGTTTATGAATTTTACAACTAACCTTATTTTGTTTTTATTAACCACAGAGGACACAGAGAACACAGAGAAAGATGATTTTGTAATTTTAGATTTTAAATTTTATATTTTGTGTTAATTTATCCATTTGATTCCGTGTGTGGTGAGTACACCGCGCGCTGCAATATTGGAGATACCCCTTCGGAGTGTGATAATGTCTGTAGAGACACAAGGCATTGTGTCTCTTCGTTAAGAAATAAACGTAATATTTCGGTAAAATTTTTTCAGAGGTTTCAAATTAATTTTTAGCCGACCTTATTTTTCACCTTATTTTTCCGAACAAAACAACCTTAGTAGCCCAAAGACCGCTCACACACAAACCTTATTACCTTATTAAAAAATCATTTTTTAATAATAAGGTAATAAGGTTTTGTTTTTTTGTGATTCATTGCTACTAAGTTTTTTGATGAATAGTTTTGTTAAGAAAAATAAGGTTGAAAATAAGGTTAGTTTAAAAATTCATAGCTCCAAAAAAATTTGAAAAACAAAAAATTCACTGAAATATTACGATTTCAAACCAGCCCTGAAATGGCGACAGGATAGTGGTTAGTTCGCATGCGGAGATTAGCACAGATACTAAATTCAAAATCACTAAACACTATTATTGAGACAATATCCGATCGCCCTTTCAGGGCTTCGGTTTTGGGGGGATTTTTACCCGCCCCGATGGAGCGGGCGATTCAGTAAAAAATCCTGTTGCCCTTTCAGGGCGATTCTAGTTTTATACGTGAACGGTCACCTTTTTCGTTACAAAAAATAATACCAAATTTTAAAGTACAATGAGTATATTACCAAATTATTTTTTAGCAATTCCTTTTTGTATTTGTCTATTTATTGCCATAAAAGTTCTTGATGTTGGCGTCCAAAAATGGAACTCGGATTTTTTATGAAAATATTTTTCGATAAAGTGAGTTGTTGTCTTTCGGCATATTCTAACATTTTGTTTATTTCGATACGCCGCAAGATAGGAACGTAATTTAATCGCATCAAAATGTCTTTTGTGATAACACGTTTTGCATTCCAAAATACAATTGAATGTAACAGATTTTGAATTTCAGGCTGGTTCAAACTGTACATCACGCAGGTTGCTTCTTCAAGCAAATCAAAACCAAGAAAATAACAAGTATCGTCAAGCATTACGGGTTTGTTGTCAATCGGCAACACCAATGAAAATTGCGTCTGTTTATACAAACCCGATATCGCAACCTTAAACGGTTTAAACGAATAATCACCAATACCAAAAATCGAAAACGACGGTTTGTTTTTGTAAATAACCGATTTACGTTTATCAAAAAATTCTCTATGTTTGTCAAGATAATCGAAGGTCAACGGAAAATCGGTTGCAAGATAATCCGTGTTTTGTCCGACAGCCGTTTGAGTAACAATAACATTTTTGTTTGTTTTGGTGATGACTTGATCTTTAAGGTCTGAACTTTTTAGTAACGGATAAATTAAATCAGGTTCGATGTTCAGAGTTTGAGTTTTATTGAGATTATTTTTGTAACCGTTTTCTGTTGTTGTCAATTCCATGACGGCAGTGCAATCATGTTTTAATCCTTGCCGCCAAATTTCAGGTGAATCACCGTCAAGGCCGGCAGATTTTTTATAGCGTTCAATATCTGCAACAAATTTTCGGTTTGTCCACCCGAAAGAACGATTAACCGGTTGATCAAATGATTTCGACACACAACAATTGATCGCCGGAGTTTTATTAAATCGTGCAAAAAATAAACCGGCGTCAACATTCGCGTTAAATTCTTTTTTCGCATCGATATCAATTTGCTGTAAACCGGAAATCGGAAAAACAAATTGTTGTTGAGACTGAATAACATTTTTGATAACAATATTCTTGACAAGAAACGCAAAATATCCATTCGATTCGGAAAATGTTTTTAACATTGAAAACGTAACTGATTCACCAATATCAAAATTACCTTTACCGGTAATTGCCTCAATACCGGCAACTCTTTTGAGGTTTAATTTTGTCGGCAGATTGTCTGATTCTTTAGCAGAAAGTTCACTATTCGTTACCCAAGGCGGATTACCAAGAACAAGAATTGATTCCGGTTGATGTTTTTTTGCAATATCGTTGAATCGAAAGTGAAATACATCATCTTGAATAATTTTTACAGTAATGTTTTGAGTTTTCACAAATGGTTCTAATTTTTTTTCTGTTTCAGCGATGTATTGTTTATAGATTTCAATTCCGTAAACGTATTGAATTGAGGGAAAGGTTTCTAGTGCTGCGATAATAAAATTTCCGTATCCGCAAGTTGGTTCGACCAAGACTTGCGGTTT
Organism: Planctomycetaceae bacterium; assembly: GCA_031278315.1. Classification (GTDB taxonomy): domain Bacteria; phylum Planctomycetota; class Planctomycetia; order Pirellulales; family Thermoguttaceae; genus WRKP01. The sequence goes on from JAITKS010000094.1 coordinate 11,839, forward strand.
AATTTCTTGTTTTTTCAACCAACCGCAAATTTTACGTGCCAGTCCCAACGGCGTTTGAAAATCACCATATTCCAATTTATCTCGTTTGATCAAGTTGTTTTTAATCATTTCCAATAATTCACAGTAATTTCACTCAATTCCCAATCTTTTCGACTTCTCAGCGCAACGGTATTTG
>JAITKS010000095.1 GCA_031278315.1 Planctomycetaceae bacterium
CATAACAATTTAATGATTCGAATTTAGATTCTGTACTAATCTCCGCATGCGAACTAACCACTAACCACTAACCACTAACCGCTATTACTCATGGAATTTTTTCTATTTTCGGCTTAGTGGGACTTGACTTGATAAAGAAGCATGATACTCTTATTTTTTGTTTTTGTCTTTTATTTTTCAAAATTTAACGAATGCGGACAGTAAAAAATGACTCACAACAAAGTAGATGTCTTTTCTAACTGGAACATCTGGATACAAAACACACAAACGAATTTTAAAGTGTAATTGGTATATCTTGTCAATCCTGTCAAAAAAACAAAACTAAAGATGCGGTCGAGACGACTGCGTTCCCGAAAAAAATAAATTATTCCGCCTGATATATTACGATTAATGCAATTTCTACAAACGAATTTTTTTTGCAAAAATTAGGCGGCTTTTTTATCTACTGCATTATTTTTAGTTGAACTTATAACATTGGGCGGTTCAATTATTTCAGCTAACATTTTGTCGCAAATTTCACAAACGGAATTTGTATCGATTGCATCCATTTGTAATCTTGGATTTTTGACTTGATTATTTGGTTCTAAATTTTTTTGTAACGAATAATTTTTTTCACCATAAAGAGCATTTCTTTTTAGATCAGTTGCTCTGAATAATCCTATGCATCTTATTCCCGTAGCTGCGGCGATATGTAACATCTGCGAATCCGAACCGACAACAATAGTAGCACGTCTTACAATTGCTGTAAATTCGTTGTGAGTAATCGATGGTGCTAATATTGCTGCGCCTTCAATATTTGTTATCCGTTCAGCATATTTTCTTTCAATTTCATTCGACCATACTACAAGCGACGGAAGATTCCATTGTTCCGACAAATAAGAGATTAATTCTGCATAACGGTCTTCTCTCCACAATTTCGAGTCATTATCTGCACCGACACACATAATTGCAAAATTACCGTGCAAGCCGCTGCGGTTCAAAATATTTTGCGCACAATGCCGATCGATTTCACACTCAAACAGATCAAAACTTATACTCGAACCGTAGATTCCGAGCGGCTGCAAGAGTTGCATATTTTGCTCAACAATGTGTTCGGCATCGGGTATAACAAGTTGATTATTGAACCAACGGCTTCCTTCACGGCCGTCAGTGCCGCCAAAACCGATACGGACATTCGCACCCGAAATCCAAGCTGCAAAAGAACTTTTAAATCGGCTTTGAAGATCAATTGTTACATCCGGAGCAAAAATCTGTAATCGTTTTCTTAATTTAATTATTTCGCTCCACGAATGTAAACTGCGATCTTTGACTATAATCAAACGGTCGAGAGCGAGCAATCTGTTGAGTAAAGGGGCGTTTGATTCTTCTGTCAACCATGCGATTTCTACGTGCGGAAATCGCAATCTAAGCGTAGGTAAAATTGGTAAACCTTGAACAATATTGACAACATCTGAAAAACAGATAATCAAAATTCGCCGTAATCGTTGTATATTTCGATCAGACCCAGACCGAATTGAATTTTGCATTTTTTTATTTCATCCGACTTGACCAATCGATAAATAGTCAAGACAAAATTTCACATAAACATTAAATTTCCAACGTCCGCCGATTTTAATGCGGACGAAAACAATCACAAACAACAATTATGCCGTCGTAAAATGAAGTATAGCAATTTATAGCCGACCAACGCAAGACCAATTTTTTATCGCTTATTAAGAAAATATGTAACTACTAAATTGAATAAAATTGAATAAAATTACATGAATATTAGGAACAGGAATTCGTAGGATATTATTGAAAATAGAAAAAACATTTTAAACTATTCGTACTTTTTTTTAGGTTTGATTCGCCTGTGTTCCTCTTGAAATAGTTTTTAGAAATTCACTAGTTTAATAACTTTTAATTGTTGTTGAAGTTGGTTCTCCGCCTGCTGCTAGAATTTCGTACGGACTTCTATAATTAACAGGAATTGGAATAACACTGTTTGGAGATTCTGTAAATGAAGCCGGAATTTTTGTTACGGTTGAGTTCATTTTAGTTTGTTGTTCGTTTGTATAAGCTGCTAGAATAACCGGTTCAGGCGGAGCGGTTCTATCGATTCTATTTTGATGTTGTTCTGAATTCGGATTAAAATTTTGATAATCTGCCAAAAGGTTTTTATTGTTATTGGTCGAATTGTTTGTTGCCGATGCGGCTTTGTTATATTTGTTTTTATTGATTGGCAAACGTAAATTTTCCGGCACTTGCTGCAATAAAACCGGAGAACCGATTGCAACCCATTCAAGCCAATAATTTTTTTGTAACTCGCCGAGATTTGCTATTCCATAATGTTTGTTCAGAGCAAAATTCCAGTCGCCGGTTTCAATTGCGGTTCCAGCAAATTTTATTAACAATTGATGTCCGCCGACAGTTATAAGATATTCCGCAACAGAATATCCTTGTGCGTAGAACGGCAGTATATCTTCGGGATATTCTTTTAGTGTTGTCATACGATTAAACGGTAAACATTTTCGGACGTCTTTTTGTAGAAAGTAAAGTATCATTTGGCGATAATTTTCTTTTTCAGAATGATGTTCAACGCATGTAGCTGCGCCTTCGTCAAGCCATCGCGGAATAGGCGTTTTGAAATAAGTTGCGAAAATTGTATGTGAGATTTCGTGTGGTAAAACTGAATCAAGTATTCGTTTTTCGGAACCTTGAATATTCATTTCACCGTGAACTATATCACCTTGAAATATAAATGTAGTCGAGCCGCCGGCACCGAGATTATCGCCGACTCGTATAGTTATTGGAAATTTCGATGTCCAAGCCGGCAATTCTTCGCCGAGCCAGAGTAGGGACAATTCCCGACGATAATTTTCTGCCGTTTCGCAATATTTACGGGCTTGCTCGAATGAAAATTCACCGCTGACTATAAAATTAGATGTCTCATATTGTGATGAATATAATAGAGAAACAAACGAAAAAAGTGTAACACAAAAAAATGTTACACAAAATATACGATTAAAAAAACGACGAGCTTCCATGCTCAAAATACCTCCATTTAATTTTTGTTACGATTATTCTTATTGCGGAATTATTACGATGTCTATATGCTTTGGACTATGATTTCCATTTATTTAAAATCGTGAAAGTTTTTTTTACAAGGGTTTAGGTAATAAGACAACTCTAAATGAAATTTCAAGTAATAACAGTTGAACAAAGAGTAAATCTGTTCAGACCTCGTAACAGTTCCATCAATTTCAGCGGAAGTGTACTAATTTTTTGAAAAACAGGAAACCCCAATTTTAGAATTTTTATAAATTTTTTGTAATTAACACAGAAATCTTTTTATTAACCACAGAGAACACAGAGGACACAGAGAAAGAAGGTTTGTAATATTAGATTTTTCGTAATTTATCAACGGAATTTTTTTTGACAAGATTACAGAATTACATGATTGACAGGATTTTTAAATGATAAATTAAAAGAATCAAAA
>JAITKS010000096.1 GCA_031278315.1 Planctomycetaceae bacterium
ACAAGAATGGCGTGAAGGCGAAAAAGTCGGAAAGGTGATTATTCTACGCGATATAAATACTGATAATCCTCACACCGGACACTTGCGCATTTTACAAGATTTAGCAAATCACAACGCAAGGAATTTCAACGAATTGCACAAAAAATGGCTTGAAGTATTGGATGTCAATATTCTCAACAAAGGTTTTTACAAACGATTGGTAGAATGGTACACAAAATGTTTTAACGATATTAAAATTAACTTAACAGCAGCAAGTAAAATTCTGGAGAAAGATATTGAGAATGAATTAAAACCTCAAGCGGTTATTCGTGTGATTGTACGAATGATGTTTATCTGGTTTATGAAAGAAAAAGGATTGATCAAAGACCTCTTTTTCAAAAAAGATTTTGCAAAACGATATCTCAAAAGTCAAGATGTTTATTACAATGCTGTGTTACAAAATCTTTTCTTTGCCGTATTGAACAAAAAAATTGATGAACGCCGTTTCCGTAAAAATAATCCTAAAAATAAATATGACGTCCAATCAAATGATTACGGACTATTTGACGTTTTTCGTTATAAAGAATTTTTCAAAGACGAAAATATTGCTAACGAATTTGTCAAGTTGACTAAAACGGTTCCGTTTGTTAACGGCGGATTATTTCAATGTCATGATTACAAATTTTCGGGCATAGATGAAACGGCGAATGAGCAAAATACGAACAAAAATTATATTATCGACGGTTTCAGCGACAACCCAAAAGAGCGGGCAAAAATCAGTGATGAGATAATTTTTGAGTTGCTTGATTTGTTTAACAGTTATGTTTGGACGATTGAAGAATCGACTCCGTCGGAACAAGATATTGCTCTTGATCCTGAACTTTTAGGAACGGTATTTGAAAACCTGATTGGTTTTTACAATCCTGAAACCAAAGAAAACGCACGAAAACAAACAGGAAGTTTTTATACGCCGCGTGAAATTGTGGATTATATGTGCCGTGAGAGTTTAAAAGAAACTCTGAAAACAAAATTTCCAGATTTACACTCACAAATAGATGATTTGATTGACAACAACGAAGACCAACTGAATTTTCCCAACAAAAATAAAATGCTTGCGGCAATCACCAATTTAAAAATTCTTGATCCGGCGTGTGGTTCTGGGGCATTTCCGATGGGAATGTTTTTGTTGACGGTGCGCACGATTGAAAAATTACAAGAACGTAAGACTACATACAAAAACAAATTGGATATTATTACGAATTGTATCTATGGAGTTGACATACAAAATATTGCGATAGAGATTAGCAAGTTACGATTTTTTATTTCGCTCTTGGTTGATTATAAGACGCCGGAACGTATTGAAAATTTTGAGATGTTGCCGAATCTGGAAACAAAATTTGTTGCCGCCAATACATTGATTGGAATTGAGAAAAACGCATCAAACGATTTATTTGGAGTGAATCAAGCATTTGAAGAACTGACCAAAATATTTTTACCGTTTACAACTGCCAAAACACCCAAAGAGAAAGAACAAATTAAAAACAATTTCAACAACAAGAAAAAAGAAATTGTTGACAACGATCATTTTGAATTCGGCAAAGACGTAAAAGAAAAAATTCTAAAATGGGATCCGTTCAATGTCTGTTACACTTCACCATTTTTCGACAGTGTCATTATGTTCGGAATAAAAGACGGATTTGATATTGTGATTGGAAATCCGCCGTATATTGATTCAGAAACAATGACAAAAATCGGGCTTGAATGGGAGAGAGAATATATTGTTAAGTTATTCAAATATATCTCCGGCAATTGGGATATTTATATGGCATTTTTTGAAAAAGGACTTAATGTAACGAAAAATGTTTTATGTTATATTACGCCTGATAAATGGCTTTCTAAATCTTTTGGATTGAAATTTAGAGAACAATGCATGATCCCGAAAATGAATAAAATTATACATGCCGGCAGCGATGTTTTTGAAAATGTACGAGTTGATGGGATTATTTCTTTGTTTGTAGAAAAATCTGAAAAATTAACTACATTAAAATTTAATAACAAAAAACAAATCAATGAAATAAACAATGTTGACAAGCAAACAATTAAAAGTCCTTATTTGATAGACTATTTATTCTCAAAGGATTTTTCTTTGATAAATAAAATTGAAAGATATGGGGTAAAAAAAATATCAGATTTTGCTCAATGTGAAAGTGCTTGTGCGGCAAGCGATGCATATAAATTAGTACCGCTTATTGAAAACAATAAAAACTTTGAAAAAGAAAAATACTTTATTTTGGTAAATACAGGTACATTAGAAAAATACAATCATAAGTGGGGTAGAAAAGAGATAACTTATTTAGGAAAAAATTTATTGTATCCTATTATAAATAAGACTAATTTCAGTACGAATTTTGGAAAATCTTATGTTAAAAAATCTACTAGTCCTAAAATTATTTTTAAGGGATTAAATTTACTTGATGCTTGTATCGATTTTGAAGGGAATATTCTACCTGGGAAATCAACTTTAGTAATTTGCAATAGCGATTTTGATTTATTGAAAATTTTATGTGCGTTAATAAATTCCAGATTAATATTTTTCTATATTAAAACCAAGTATTCATCAAGTAGTTATTGCGGCGGAATTACATTTACAAAAGATATGATTAACAATTTACATATTTCTGTTATTCCGCCGGCACAACGGCAACCGATAATAAATCTTGTTGATCAAATTCTTTCAGCGAAACAGAAAAATCCGTTTGCAGATACTTTGTCATTGGAAGCAGAATTAAATGCGATAGTATTTCATCTTTATGGATTAACAGAATCGGAGATGATTTCTGTACTATTATCGTTACCAACGGTGAATGAAACAGAACGCCGCCGTATTCAGATGTTTTACAAAGATCACGAAAAAGATTATAAAAATGATACCACTTTTACAAAAGTAGAAAAACAAAAAAAAGGAGTGAAACAATGTTAAAATCTAGTAGAGTATCAGTGGATTTTTTTTTAACTTTTTTGAGTTATAAATTTAAGTTATAAATTTGAACGGTTTATCAATCCCATACCTATTAAGTCCCTGCGGGATTTGATAAGCGTTCTTTTAAAACTAACTTTATTTTCAACCTTATTTTTCCGAACAAAACTATTCACCAAAAAACCTAGCAGCAATGAATTTCCAAAAAACAAAACCTTATTACCTTATTATTGAAAAACGATTTGTTGTTAATAAGGTAATAAGGTTGATATGTGTGTTGTCAATCGGCTACTAAGGTTTTTGGTGAATCGTTTCATTCGGAAAAATAAGGTGAAAAATAAGGTTCGTGAAAAATTAATTTGAATCCTTTGAAAAATTTTTACCGACGATATATTACGAAAAGATAAATTATTACTCTGTTATATTACCAAATTTGTAATCAGCGACAGCTCCGTATGCGAACTAAACACTAACAACTAACCGCTATACACTAATTAAAATTTGGTCTTGAATCGATTGCCGGAAATTGTTATTATCCGAAAAATATTATTTATTAAACTGATCTCATATAATTTTTCGTTTTTTGTTACAAAAAATGAAACCGAATTTCAAAATACAAAAAATAATTATATACCTGCCCTTTATAACACGCCTAAATTTATAATCCGAGAATTTTCAATAAATACACAACGACAATATTTTTCCACAAACGGAATCTTAAAGTGCAAAAAATAACATTTTTACTACAAAACTACTCAATACAAAAAAAATACACATTAACTCAACATGATACGAAAATTAAATAACAGTTTTATATTTATTGTTACAATAATATCGTTGATTTTTATTGATCAATTTGCCGGCTGTAACTTACCGCCGCAACATTATCAATCTATTAATTCACCAATAGCAAGACATCAACACACTCTAAATCGCTATAACAACAACCGTCAGATTCATACAACGAATCCGCAAATTGTAAATCAGCATATTCAGACTCGATCTAAATTAAGACAACATTATTTAGCTGCCGTACCTCAAACTAATAATCGAAACTACAATCAAAGTCAGAATTATCGTTACGAAAATTATCCGCAAAATACAAATTCTGCATCAAACGGAATTACAAACATTGTAAATTCAAATGTTCCTTCTTTCAAAAACTCAACTAATGTAATACAAGCATCTTATGCCGATGTCAATCCGTCTTTTATCAGTCAAATGAGCGGAAATAATTCGACCGGTACAGATAATTCAACTAATACAGCAGCCAATTCAACTAATACATCGAACAATTCTAATTTGTCAAATTCTTATAATGAAACAGAAATTTCAACAAGAAATCCGAATTTGAATCAGCAAGAAATATCGGCATATCAAGAACCGACATATCCAACATCATCCAAAACACCGCCGCCCAAAACTAATATCGATAAATTGCTAAAATCGCCGTTGACCGGAATAATCTCTAACCGTAAATCTAACTATTCGACTATAACAAAAACAAATAATTTAACTAATATAAATAATTTAACCAACGCTAAACCGGGAATCAGACAAGAATTTATTCGTGAAATCACACCGCTTAATAATCGTCAATGGTCGCCTAATCATTCGGTGCTTCAAACAGCAGAAATAAACGATAATCTTGTTACAATTCGTAATGTCCGCTATTCAAAATATAACTCTCCGCACGATTACCAACCGCGATACTACAACGCAACTTTCGACCTAAACCAAATTCGTACAATTGATTTAATTATTGTACCGATTAAAGGATTACCGTCGGTTGCACATGTTGAGTCAAGTTTCGGATTCGCAGACGGTAAACATATCTTGATGTCAATAACCGCTCGGTACGAAGAAGGCGAAATATTCGATCCGATAGCTTCAGCATTGCGTCAATTTGAATTAATTTACGTTTTCGCCGACGAGCGTGATATTCTTCAACTCGATTCACAAATTAACAAAAACGAAGTTTATTTATATCGACTAAATTTCAATCCCAATGAAGTTCGCGTAATGTTCGTAGACGCATTACGCAGAGCCAATAAACTCGCCGAAAAACCTGAATTTTATCATCCAATTAGAAACAGTTGCGTAACCAATTTAGTCGATCATATTAATAAAGGACGCCCTAAAGCTATTCCTGCAAACTACAAAACACTGCTGCCCGGAATGATCGGTAAATACGTATTCGACTTAAAATTAGTTGATACAGCCGAAACCGACTTTAAAGTTGTAAAAGAAAACGCAAAAATAAACTGGCTCGTTGAACGTTTCGGAGATTTAGAATATTTTTCCGCCGGAATCCGTAACAAAACTTATTAAATTGTTTGTAATATTTCAGTAGAATTTTGGTTTTCAAATTTTTTGTAATTTTTAAACACGGAATACACGAAAAGGAGTTAAGTATCAAGAAGTCCCGCTAGGGACGACACTTTATTGATTGTACGCTTTAGCTTACGGAAGGAGCTAATAAAGTGTCGTCCCTGCGGGACTTAACAGATATGTGATTTATTAACCGTAAGCTAAAGCATACGGTTAATAAAGTGTCGTCCCTGCGGGACTTGGATATGTGATTGATAATTTAAAATTCGTAAACAACCAAAAAAACGAAAACAATTATTCAACTGATAAATTACAATTATTGTTGAAAATGATTTGTCAATAATGTTGTTTAGTTCGGAAAAATAAGGCTCGTTAAAAATTAACTCGAAACCTTTGAAAAATTTCACTGATATATTACAACTGTTCAATTTATTTATTGTAACGAAAATAGAATTTTCAACCGCATGGAATATAATCAAAAAAAATTATAAAAATTTATTGCAAAAATATTCAATGCAATATTCTACCGAATAGTTAAAAAAATCTGATGTTGAAAATTCCGAATACATGAGTTTAAAATGCAAGTAAATAAATTAACGTTACGAAAAATCATGCGTGAGAAATTGCGTAAACAGTTTATCAACAATCTCAATTTACGCGGGCAAATAAGCGGAAAAATATGGAAATCATTACATCTGTTGGATGAATTTAATAAGGCGGAATCTAATGATTCTCTAATGATTTATCTTGATTTTCAAAATGAAATAGAAACAACAAGATTTGTCAAATTACCGGTAGTAATTCCATTTTGCGATTCAGACGAAATTATCCCGTTTCGTTTGTTTTCGTTTGATGATCTTGAAACAGGTTCTTTCGGCATTTTGGAACCTAAATCTGAACTTAGAAAAGACAGCAAACGGCTATTATCACCTGAATCGTTAGAAGTTGTAATCGTTCCCGGACTTGCTTTTGATACTTTCGGCAATAGATTAGGACACGGTAAAGGATTTTACGACAGATTTATTTCACGTCTAAAAACAACATCGATAAAAATTGCATTGTGTTATGAATTTCAAATTGTTGATTCAATTCCTGTTACGAAATTTGACAAACCGGTCAATATTATCGTTACGGAAAATCGGATTATTTATTGCTGAACATGAATGTTTGTTCCGCATAATATTACGCTTAATATATTACAAAATTTTAACGTTTATTTTTTTGGTGAATTTATGTACGAAGTAGAAATGAAATTTCGCGTTACTAATATAGATTTATTTGAAAGTCAACTTAATGAATTAGGAGTTGAGTTTGAATCAGAAGCAGTAGAAGAGATTGATACATTTTTTTCTCATCCGCAACGGGATTTTAATCTGACGGATGAATGTTTGAGATTGCGGCAACGAAAATTTGTTGATAAACATGAAGAAAATTTTCTTACATACAAAGGACCAAAAATTGATAAAGAAACCAAAACCCGCCGCGAGTTAGAAATTAAAATTGAAGAAATCAATACATTAGAAAGTATTCTGAACGCATTAGGATTTTTACCTGTAGATTCTGTACGAAAATTCCGGCGTCATGGTGTAATTAATGTTGATAATACATCTATAGAATTGTTGTTAGATTTTATTCCAGAACTTTATGATAGTCCTACCGGCAGTCATTTTGTCGAAATAGAGACAATAGCAACCGAAAAAAATCTTGAGATAAAACGTCAACTAATTTTGAGTCTTGCTAAAGAACTTAATTTAGTAGAATCAATTCGTACAAGTTATCTTGGTCTTTTACGTCAGCAGCGTCAATGAAATTTTTGTAACGAATAATTGTTTTCGTTTTTTTGGTTGTTTACGAATTTTAAATTATCAATCACATACCTGTTAAGTCCCGCACGGACGACACTTTATTAGCTCCTTCCGTATGCTGGAGCATACAATTAATAAAGTGTCGTCCCCGCGGGACTTCTTGATATTTAGCTCTTGTTCGTGTATTTCGTGTTTAAAAATTACAAAAATTTGAAAAACAATTATTCCACTGATATATTACCATTTTTTTTATTAACCACAGAGAACACAGAGAACACAGAGAAAGATGATTTTGTAATTTTAGATTTTAAATTTTATATTTTGTGATAATTTATCCATTTGATTTGTATTAATTTATCCGTTTGATTCCGTGTGTGGTGAGTAC
>JAITKS010000210.1 GCA_031278315.1 Planctomycetaceae bacterium
AAAAACAACAAAAACAATTTGAAAAAAGAACCTCATCAAAGTTATTGTTATTTGAAAAATAAAATTAACATTTTATCTCATTTGAAAATTCATTTTTTGTGATAACAATTAAATTGATCTGTAGAGACACAATGCCTCGTGTCTATACGTTACGGAATAAACTAATTTAAGAGCCGCAAAGCATTGCGTCACTATAGAATTTTTCCTTTGTTACTTTTTTCGTTACAAAAAATAAATTGAATATTATATGTATAGTCATTTGAATTTCAGTTAAAACAGAAAATTTAAGGGAGAACAGTTTATTTATGGCTACTGGAATATCAAAAACGAAATGGCGAGGTTCTCTTGCTGAAATACAATATCCATGGAAAATACAACCGAATGATCTATCAATAACGTTAGATTACAAAGGGAAAAAAACAGAACGTGAAATTATTTCAGGTGAACGTTCCGATTGCAAATTATTTTGGACTTCCGATAGAAAAAATTCTACGCCCAATTTATTGTTTTGGGGAGATAATCTTCATATTTTAAGAGCTTTGTTAGACGACTCTAATATCTGTGGTAATGTGAGTTTAATTTATATCGATCCCCCATATTCGACTAATAATATTTTTCAAACAAGAGACCAAACAGACGCATACGCCGATTTATTAAAAGGTTCACATTATATCGAATTTATCAGAGAGCGGTTAATTGTTATGCGCGATTTACTTTCAAGCGATGGTTCGATTTATGTTCATTTAGATGCGAATATGGCATTTGAAATAAAAATTATTATGGATGAAATATTTGGAAAAAATAATTTTCGTAATTGGATTACAAGGAAAAAATGCAGTACGAAAAATACAACTCGAAAAAGTTATGGAAATATATCAGATTATATTCTTTTTTATACGAAAACGGAAAATTATAAATGGAACCGACCTTATGATGCATGGCAAGAAAACCGTATCTATGAAGAGTATCCTTATATTGATGAAAAAAATGGTAAACGATATAAAAGAGTACCGATTCATGCTCCCGGAAAACGAAATGGTGAAACCGGAAAAAAATGGAAAGGAATGTTACCGCCTGAAGGAAAACATTGGCAATTGACTCCTGAAAAATTAGACAAGTTAGATGTGAATAATGAAATATATTGGTCAAGTAATGGTAATCCAAGACGAAAAATTTTTTTCGATGAAAATAAAGGAATTCCGCAACAAGATATTTGGTTACATTATCGTGATTCAATCAATCAAAATATGAGAGTAACCGGATATCCTACCGAAAAAAATTTACAGATGTTGGAAAATATTGTTAATGCTTCATCAGACGAAGGCGATATTGTTTTGGACGCTTTTTGCGGATCAGGTACAACAATGCAAGCAGCGCATAATATGAATCGCCGATGGATCGGCATTGATAATCAAGAAAATGCAATTGGAAGTGTGTTGAAACGTTTTCATATTGGAGTTGATGTTATGGGAGATTTTGTAAAGAATAAAAAAGATACTGCTTTGCTGCCGCATCAATTGATTGATAAGAATTACTTTACACAATCACTGTTTGAATCTTGTAAATTTGAACTTATGGTTGATAAATCTTACTGGAAATCTGCTTGTGAATATTTTAAGATAACATCATGAAAATTTGATTTTTTTGTCTCAATATAAATTTACTAAAACCGCCTGTAAGGGCTAATAAATTTTTGTACAAATGATGACAACATCAAATCGCGCTCCTCGTAACAGGACTTTGACAATCACAGACAAAGATCGTGAATGTTATAAACAACAATTAGTTTATCCTAAAGCCTCGCTGACATTGGAACAAATCATCAATAAGACAATATGCGATGATACGATGAATGTTCTTGATAAGTTACCGACAACGTTTGCCGATTTGCTGATTATTGATCCGCCCTATAATCTGGACAAAAATTTCAATGGATTACGATTTTCTAAAACCGACGATGAAATTTATTTGGAATATCTGAAAAGTTGGTTTCCGAAAATTGTTGCGATTTTGAAACCGAATGCTTCTGTTTATATTTGCGGCGATTGGAAAAGTACGTTTTGTCTGTATCAAATAATGAAAGAACATACGGCTATTCGTAATAGAATTACATGGCAACGCGAAAAAGGACGCGGCGCGAAAACAAATTGGAAAAATGCGATGGAAGATATCTGGTTCGGCACAATTGGAAACGATTATTATTTTAACGCTGATGCCGTAAAACAAAAACGAAAAGTAATTGCTCCCTATCGTGAAAATGGTCAACCCAAAGATTGGGAAGAAACAGAGGACGGAAATTTTCGTTTGACCTATCCGAGTAATTTTTGGGACGATATTTCTATACCTTATTGGTCAATGCCGGAAAATACGGATCATCCTACACAAAAGCCGGAGAAACTTATTGCCAAATTGATTTTGGCAAGTTGTCCAGACAATGGAATTGTTTTTGATCCATTTTTAGGTTCGGGAACAACTTCGGTAGTTGCCAAAAAACTTGGCAGACAATATATCGGAATTGAAAAGAACGAAGAATATTGTTTATGGACAGAAAAACGTCTTGCAATTGCCGAAACAAATAAAACCATTCAAGGTTATTCCAACGGCGTTTTCTGGGAACGAAACACATTAAATTTACAGTTAAATAAACAGAAAAAAAATAATATATCAGTAGAATAATTGTTTTCGTTTTTTTGGTTGTTTACGAATTTTAAGCTACTTCCGTAAGCTGACGCATACAATTAATAAAGTGTCGTCTCTAGCGGGACTTCTTGATATTTAGCTCTTGTTCGTGTATTTCGTGTTTAAAAATTACAAAAAATTTGAAAAGAAATTATTTCAATTATTTCACCGATATATTACAAATTTGCTGCTGGTGATATTATTTATTTTGATTGCGGATTTCTTTTTCCTATCCATAGTTCTAGTGCATTTTTTAGTTTTATTGGGTCTATTGGTTTTGTTAAATGATCATCCATGCCCGATTCAATGCTTTTTTGATAATCTACATCCATCGCATTGGCTGTCATTGCTAGAATTGGTACTTTCGATAATCCCGGTCTGTTTAATTCCCTGATTTTTTTCGTTGCCGTTAAACCATCCATAACCGGCATCTGAATATCCATCAAAATTAAATCGAAGTCTTCTTTTTGTACTGCTTCAACAGCTTCCATTCCATTGTTTGCAATAACCAAATTTACACCTAATAATCTCAATATTTCTTTAGCAACAACTTGATTTATCTTGTTGTCTTCAACCAAAAGAATTTTCTTTCCCTCAATTTTATCTTTGACTTGCTCTACATTTTTTACTTCCGGTATTGTTTCTTTTACATTAAAGACACGGCTAAATGCTGCACTCAAATCACGAATTGTAATTGGTTTTACAAGGAATCCCGCAATTGCAAGGTCGCGCGATTGCCGTAAACACTCACCTCTATCATAAGCTGAAATCATTAAAATTTGAGGTTGATCTACAATATCAGACGAGATTCTAATTCGCCGTATTGTCTCAATTCCGTCAAGCCGCGGCATCTTCCAATCAATAAGAGTTAAATCATAATGATTGTTCGTTCTTGTTGCGTCAACAAGAGCAGCTATTGCCGATTCACCGGAATCTACCAAGTCAACTCGCATCGATAAAGAAACGATCAACTCCCGCAAATGTTCTCTTGCAACCGGATCGTCATCTGCTACTAAAATTCGGCGTCCTTCAAAATTTGTTTTCGCAACAGCACAATTAACAGACTCGCCCGTAACTTTAGTAAACGGCAGAATAAACCAAAACATCGACCCCTTACCAACTTGACTCTTAACTCCAATCGTTCCGCCCATCAATTCCACAAGATTTTTCACAATCACAAGACCAAGTCCCGTACCGCCGTACTTGCGTGTCATCGAACCATCCGCTTGCGTAAACGACTTGAAAAGATTAGAAACCTGCTCCTCTGTCATACCTATTCCAGTATCAAAAACCTCGAACATTAACAACGTAGTATTATTTGAATTGTCGTCTTTAAGAGTGTTGTTTGAATCATCTATCCCGTTTTTATTGCAAGTCAAATTTACGTTATCCGAATCACACGAGTCATCAAATTGAGTTGTAACCGATTTTTCGTTACGTTTATTCTTGTCTTTGAAAAACACGTCGATATTAATTGTAACACTTCCGTTTTCTGTAAACTTAACGGCATTGTTCACGAGATTTGTCAAGATTTGTCTCAATCGAGTCGGGTCGCCGATTAAATGGTCGTAAACACGTTCTGATACATTTGTCCGCAATTCTAATCCTTTTTCATTTACACGGATTTCTGCAATGTTGATAACATCACGCAATACTTCCGAAAGATGAAATTGAATACTCTCAATTTCAATTTTGCCCGCTTCAATTTTGGAGAAGTCGAGAATGTCATCAATAATTTCGAGTAAATTCATTGTTGCGGTTTGTGTTTTTTGTAGATAATCGCGTTGTTTATCTGTCAATTCTGTTTGTAAACAAAGATATGTCATTCCTAGAATTGCATTCATCGGCGTTCTAATTTCGTGACTCATACGAGCGAGAAATTCGCCTTTCGCTTTTGTTCCTTCTTCTGCCCAATCTCTAGCGATTTTCATTGCACGTTCTGAATTTTTCAATTCAGTAATATCAACTTCCCAGCATAACCACGACGTTTCACCTTTATACTGGATAACTTGATATGTCATTAGGAAATCACGAATTATTCCGTCGGCGCAGTGTAATTGGACGGGATGATTTATAACCGTCGGATTGGACTTTATTTTGTTTTCGACCTTGCTCCTCGCAACAGAATCGACATAAATATTCCGAACAGAATCTCCAATTTTCGTTCCGTGCATTGCGGCGAATATTTTATTTTGCAATTTCAGAATACCATTTGTTGTAATTATCACGCCGGTCGGACTCGTTTCAAAAATTCTTCTCATCAGAGCTTGTTCAACTTGAAGCGATTCATGCGTGTTACATCTTATAATCGCCGATGCAATTAACATTCCCGCAGATTGTAAAATCGATATTTCGACATCGTTCCAAGTTCTTTCATGTACACTATCTTCAAATCCGATAAATCCCCATAGTTCGTCTCTAAACATAATCGGCGTAACTAGAATTGAACACACGCAGCGCGATTTAAAATAATTCAACTCAACTTGTGTTGCCGAGCTGACAATATTATTAACACACTTGCCTGCTAAAAGAATTTCATGCCAAGGTGAAACCGCTTCTTCAAACGGAATATCAACCAAATAACCGTCCGATTGCTGCAAACCGGAAACAGACTTGCTAGACCATTCATAAAGTTGCGCCGTGTAAAGCCGTCCATCTTTGCCCGTGTGATTCTTCCAAACGTAAACATTATCTACACCGGTTACATCGCCAAGAATTTTTAACGAGTGCCAAATCTGTTTTGTGAAATCATCATATTCATCGAGCAGGATTTTTGCGACCTCATTTGTTGCCGACGATAATTTATCACGTATTTCAAGCGACCTTTCAGCCTCCTTGATTTTTGTAATATCTTGAATTGTCCCGCCGGCGCGAATCGGTACGCCGTCCGTATCAACTGCAAAAGCAATTCCGTGAATATGAATCCAGATCGGCGAATTGTTCGGCTTTGTTATCAAACGGCAAATATAATCAATATTACCGCAGCTTTCTCCGCTGAAAAAACCTTTCAAATGGTTACTCACCTGTTCGACATCTTCAGGCAATATAAGAGATAACCAATTATCCAACGTAATCTTGTCAACTTCAGAACGCAAATAACCGTAACGTTCCAAAAAACCATGAGCAAAATATAGCATCTGGTTTTCAATATCGCAATTCCAAACTCCAATACCGGACAAACTTAACACTTTAATAACGTTAAATTTAGTATTAGTAGAATTCGAATCCGACTTATTATTTTGTGAATTTAAAAACCATGTCATGAATAGTGCAATTGTAGATTGTGAACCGTTCACATTTCAGTTAAAACAAAATTATGTCTGTTCGCTGATTATACGTATCGTTCTATGAATTTCAGGTGATATAAAATGCTATTCGTTAAAAAATCTCTATTAAATAAGCAAGCAAATCAAATCAAATCAAATCAAATCGAAAATTCAAATAAGAACGATTTAAAAATCGGGCAATTAACAAATACAATTCTTACGTTCATTATTAATTCAGAAATTTAATTGTGATTTGTCAATTTTATATTTTTAATTTAGCAGCTGCCGTAAAAATTATCAAAAAAATAAAAGTGTAATCAGAGCTTAAAAACAGTTTCGTCTCGTTTGCAACAGACATCTTTAGGAACGGTAACAAACCGATTAACGATTATTCTGTTATGCTTTGTCGTGATTCTTGTTCTCGTTGTGCTGCTAAATACATCGTTCTGAGTTCATGCAAAACACCTGCTATCTTTGTAGATTCTTCATCTGTACGGTTACCTTCTGTTTTCGATTCAATTACGGCAATTGTATTGATCAAATGTTTTGCCTGATTCAATTTTATTTCTGTTTTATTGTTGATTGGGTTAGGAAATATTCCCATTGAAGTCATCGCTTGTGCAGCTATACCGCTAACGAGTACAAGCAGCGAAGGTTCAGGTAACGGGACATCTTGAGGTATATCTTTTTCTGTTGTCATTTTTTAATGTTGATTGGTTGATTGTTGATTGTTGGTTGATTGTTGGTTGGTTGTGATTAGTTAAGGTTAAATGTAAATTTTATAATTGACGTTCAGTGAAATTAAATTAGTCGAATTGTACAATGATATAACTCGCACAATGATTTTCGGCAATATAAATATGTATTCAGCAAATCTTGATATTCGATTAGGGTAAATAGTAAACTCGAACCGAAACTTAAAACACAAAATATAAGGAAAAACTATTGAACAGTTACAATATTTTTTAATTGTCTGAAATATTCTTTGTACATCATTCGTAATATGAAATTAGAAATTTGAGAATTATTTTTGTTTTCTATAAATTTTTCTAAATTCATTTTGGTTAATCCTCCATTTTGTTTCCATGACTTGCTCATTTCTATGAATGTGTTTTTGTTGGATTCAATAAAGTCGCCGAGAGTATTATAAAAAATCGTATCAATATTGTTTTCGTTACAGATACGATCAATATCAGCTTGATGTGAAAGCCAAAGTTTTGTTAGCGGATTATTTGTTTTTAAGTCACTTGAAATATTTTTGTTGTTATTATTTTGGTATGTGTCATTAGTTGTTACAAGAAATTTTCCATCTGAAAATTTAGTATCGAATTTAATGTAACAATTTTCGCAACAATTTTCGTTATGATTTTTTGTATATTCGATTTGTTGAATTGAAGCTATAGTATTTTTTTTATCGTTTAATAATAATCGTGTGAAAAATCGTATTTCGGGAAAATTTTGTGTTATATGGACAAACTCGACATCGTCTAATTTTTTGAATCCTATTGATTTTAATTCGTTTTCTGCCTGATTGTAACTGTTGAAATTACAATGTGTGAATTCGGCAGGATCAATTTGAACAACTTTATATTCTGAATTGTACAGCTTAAATTCTTGGACTAAAATTTTTTTTATTGCACACCAAATATACAATTTGAGAAGAATATAAGAAATCAAAAAATAAACAGTGATCGTGCAAGGTAAATGAATGTACTGCCAAGTTACAGTTTGGAATCGGCAAAAAAACAAACACGCAATAAACGAAATTAACAACGAAATAAATGTTAAAATTATCCGCTGCTGTAAAGTACCGAAAATCGACAAAATCAAGGATAAAACTGCAACAATCGCACCTATTTTAAATCCCGAAGGCATTATTAAAAATTGTTCTATAAAGTTCATGAATTATTTTTCCGGCAATTTCTAAAAAGACTTTTTTGTCCGCGAATTTTCACTGAATTTTCACTGAATTTTCACTAAATTCTTTTTGTGAAAATTTGTGTCGATTCGCTGATAAAATGAGCAGAATTAATTTTAAGCTGCTCTAATTTGGATTTTCGGTTTGATTGATTTGCTTGTTTATCTGTTGTGAATTAAAGTTTTTATGTTTTTGTGTAGTTTGTATAAATTCGTAGTGTGTGTATATTTTATTGATATTAGTTGGCGAAAGTTTCTTCAATTTTTTTGATTTCGTCATTTGCCAGTGTGATATTTCCTGCTTTTGAATTTTCGGCGGCTTGTTTTGGGTTTCTCATGCCGCACAGGACGTGCATTTTGTTATATTTTGATGCAGTCCATGCGATGACTAGCTGACCTATAGTTAAGTTGTGAGCTTGTACGATAGGTTTTAGTTGTTCTAATTTTTTATTTATGTTACGAATATTTTCGGGGTCGAATCGGGCGTTTGAATTTCTCAGGTCGCCTTTTCCGAATTCGCGTTTTGGGGTTAATTTTCCGGTGAGAAGTCCGTTTGCCAGTGGTGAGTATGCGAATATACTTACGTTTGATTTTTCACAAGTGTCGAGTAAACCGTCTTTGATAATATTTTGATCTAGCAAGCTGAAACGTTCTTGAGCGACATCGAGTTGATTTGATTTAATGTATGTTTTAAGTTGTTCAAGGTTGACATTTGAGCATCCGATTGCGCGAATTTTTCCTACTTTCTTGAGGTGAATTAATTCTTCGATAGTATCGTCGAGCGGAGTTGTTGATTCTTGCCAATGTGTTTGTAGAAGGTCGATATAATCGGTGTTGAGCCGTTTAAGTGATTGTTCGACTTCGTGCCGGATAGATTCAGGGCGGAGATATTTATAAACGCGGTAAGTGTTTTTATTTTCTTTAACTATAGTATCGTTATCGCTGTAGAAGTGTAATTCACCTTTTCCGGGCGGCCAATCGGCGGTATCCCAAACGAGACCGCATTTAGTTGCGAGGACAATTTTTTGACGTTTACCTTTGATTGCTTTACTGATTATTTCTTCAGACCGTCCGTAACCGTACATTGGGGCGGTATCAATTAGATTAACGCCGTTATCGAATGCGGTATGAATTGCGTTGATTGCAGATTGTTCTTCGGTACCTCCCCACATCCAGCCGCCTATTGCCCAAGCTCCAAAACCTATAACGGAAGCGTCGATATTACTTGAACCAATTTTTCTAATGTTCATTTTTTATTCCTTTTCTTTTTGTTAAATTTGATTTAATTTAGTCAAACATACGGCAGCGTTTTGCGAAGTTTTCTACCGTAAAACTAAAATTTGTTATCAATTTTCGAATATGTAAATTATTGACATTTACAAATTATATTCAAAAACGGAAGGCGATATTTTACACCATTTAATAATTCGTTCAATAACTGTAAATACAACTAAATTTTCAAAATACCAATTTTTTTTTATTAACCACAGAGAACACAGAGAACACAGAGAAAGAAGATTTTGTAATATATCAGTTATCAGTGAAATAATTTATTTTTTTTGCGGGACTTCTTGATTATTAGTTTTTTTATTATCATACCCCGAAGGGGTATCTCCAATGTAGCCGTGCGTGGTGTACTCACCACACACGGAATCAAATGGATAAATTACAACAAATAATTGATAAATTATCACAAAATCAATTTTGATAAATTATCACAAAATATAAAATTTAAAATCTAAAATTATAAAATCA
>JAITKS010000239.1 GCA_031278315.1 Planctomycetaceae bacterium
AATCACGGTCATCGTTTTGTGAATCGTATTCGTGTAGTGCTTGCGATTGCCCGCGGATATACAGTTTCAGAGCTTGCTTTAATTTTTATGCTCGACGGTGATACGATACGCCGTTATATTCGCTTGTATAAAGAAAGCGGTATCAATGGTCTTTTGGAAATTCACTACAATGGCCGTCCATCTTATTTGACAGACGAACAGAAGGAAAAATTGAAAGAACATCTCTGTCAAACTATTTATCTTGAGGTCAAATCGATAGTAGAATATGTCAATGCTGTATTCAAGGTGAAGTATTCAATACCCGGCATGACAAAGTTGCTTCATGAATTAAATTTTGTGTATAAAAAGCCGAATATTCACCCCAGCGAAGCGGACGCAGAAGTCCAACGAAAGTGGGTTCTCAATTAAAGAAAACTCCGCAGAAATGCAAGTGAAAACGACGTTTTTTATTTTGTTGACGGCGTACATCCGCAACACAATAATATGCCTTCTTATGGTTGGATTGAGAAAGGAGTCGAGGCAGAATTACTGACCAATTCCGGTCGTCAACGAATCAACATTAACGACGGTGCATTGAATAAAGACGATTTATATGATACTTGATAATGCGAGTTATTATCATAGTAAGGAAGTGGAAGAGTATCGCAAAAAATTGGGAAAAATAAAATTCGTTTTTCTACTTCCGTATTCGCCCAATTTGAATATTGTTGAAAGAATTTGGAAATTTTTTCAAAAAGAAATTCCTGTACAATAAATATTATGAAAAGTTCGCACAATTTTCAGACGCATGTTTAGGCTTCTTTAAAAATATAAAGAAGTACAAGGATGAATTACAGACTCTACTCACCGAAAAATTCCGCATCGCAAAAAAAATTACCGAATTTTAAAGTAGAAAGAGTATATTACCTCTAATCTAATTCTTTCGATTTTATTCTTCTCATGTTGCCCCCTGTTACATTGGATATAGTGCGATATAATTTTCACCCGTTGCTAATTGATATCTAATTAATATCAGTTGTGCCCCAAACGTTTTTTTGAGAGATATTCGGCATTTTGCGATTAACTGTAATTTTCAACAGTTTGATTTAGTGCGTGAATATTACACTCAAAAAATAATTACAAATTAAAACAACAACCAACAACCTAAAAACTAGTATGAAAGTAAAACGAATTTTCATAACAATTATTTTTGCAATCAGTCTGATAGCTGTAAACAATTTTAGCATTTATGTTCAAAATGTAATGTCAGCAGAATTGCCCCCAATAAAAACTCTTATTATCGACGGAGATAATAACCATAACTGGAAAGGTACAACCCCTGAATTAAAGAAAATTTTGGAAGATTCAGGACGTTTTAAGGTCGATGTTATCACGCTGAAAAAAGAAAAAGATATATTCAAAGTTGCCGACGTAACAGCTAATTTATCTCAAGACTTGGTCGATAAGGAATTTTCTCCTGTGTTTGATAAATTTGATTTAGTTGTTTCAAATTTTAACAATCATAGAGGAGGTTCGTGGTCTGAAACAACTAAAGCAGCTTTTGAAAAATTCGTTAAAGACGGACACGGATTCGTCGTTTATCACGCTGCCGATAACGCTTTTCGTGATTGGAAAGAATATAACAAAATGATAGCAATCGGCGGATGGGGCGGAAGAAATGAAACAGACGGTCCGTATTTATATATCAACGATAACGGTGAAATAATTCGAGACCAATCAAAAGGACGCGGAGGAAATCACGGACGTCAATGGGCTTTCACTATTACAAATCAATCGCCCGAACATCCGGTAATGAAGGGATTGCCTAAAAAGTTCAAACACGTATCAGATGAATTATACGACTTGATGAGAGGTCCCGCCGAAAACGTTACTATACTTGCTACTGCTTATGCAAAAGACACAACAAAACGTCACGAACCGATGTTGTTGGCTATTGATTATGGTAAAGGCCGTGTGTTTCATACGACGTTGGGGCATGATGTCAATCATGTCAAAAGTGTCTCATTTATAGTAACATTTTTGCGCGGTTCAGAATGGGCAGCAACAGGAAAAGTCACTATTCCCGCCGCCGATCTGCCAAACGAATAATAAGTTTTGAAAAAAATTTTCAATGAAATATTTTTAAACTGTCTGCTTTTTAATTTTCAGTTAGAGGCGGCAGTTTACAAATCGGAGCTCAGACTTTTGCACATTTGTATCGTACACATTTATATTGTCGAAATTCATTGATGATATGTCTGATGATACGATGTATATATTGTGAATATTGCGAATTTATTACTAGCGGAATCTTACATGATTTACTAAAATTTCAATATGAATAAAGTACGAGTTTACATCGTTTCGATATATTCGATATAACGGTGTAAAAAATAAATGATGTAATTTAACTAAAAACAATTTCAACCCTAAAATAAAATTGAAAGGAACCCTAATTGTGTCCAGAATTAAAGGAACTCAAACAGAGAAAAATCTACTTAAAGCATTTGCCGGTGAGTCGCAAGCGCGTAACCGGTACACTTTTTTTGCGTCGAAGGCGTCGGCTGAAGGTTATGAGCATATTGCATATATTTTCAATGAAACGGCGGCTCAAGAGCAAGTTCATGCAAAACAATTTTTTAAATACTTTGACGGTGACGGGCAACTCGAAATAACGGCAAGTTATCCCGTGAGACCTATACTCACAACAGAAGAAAATCTACTAGCGGCAGCAGACGGCGAAAATGAAGAATGGTCGATTATTTATCCCGAATTTGCAAAAATCGCAAAAGAGGAAGGTTTTGCAGATGTCGCTCAGACTTTCACTGCGATAAGTGTAGCTGAAAAACAACACGAAAAACGTTATCGCGGATTTCTAGAACATCTAAAGGCAGGCGACTTATTCCAAAGAACTGGTGTAATTTGGAGATGCCGGCATTGCGGATTTGTAAGCAATACGCCGTCGGCACCAACAATTTGTCCTGCGTGTAAGCATCCGCAAGCGTGGTATGAAATACTCGCTGAAAATTGGTAGTAGTGTAATATATTCCAGTGGAATTTCTCGAAAGTTTCAAGTTAATTTTTGTAATATATTCAGTGGAATATTTGTTTTTCAATTTGTTTTGGGGTATGAATTTTAAACTCTTAAAAAGTTGAAAACAAATATTCTGTTGAAATATTATTAATATTTTAAGCTTCTCATAATTTGTAATCGTGTTAAATATAATTCTGAAATTTTGTATTCTGAATTAAAAAAAACAGGTGAATATTTTGAAATTTAAATCTGAATCTTGGTGGACGCGTTCTTGCGGCGGGATCGATGTATTACGTCAAGCGGTTCCTTTAATAATATCTTGCGGTTCGATTTCGTTGATGAATTTTACGGATCGTATGTTTCTGATGTGGTATGATCCGGATTCGATGACAGCGTCGATGCAAGGCATGATGTTATTTTGGTCGGCGGTATCAATTCCGATTGCGGTAACGGCATTTGTTACGACATTTGTTGCACAGTATTCCGGCAGCGGCAATCATAATCGAATAGGTGCTGTCGTATGGCAGGGTGTGTGGCTTGGTTTTGTGATGACGCCGTTTTTATTTTTGATTGAGCCGTATTTGATTCAGCTTTTTGTTTTATTTAAGCATGATGACAATCTTATTCAGCTTGAGCGAATGTATTTTGACTACATGCTGTGGGGCGGAGCTGCAACAATAAGCGGGGAAGCAGCAGCGTCTTTTTTTAGAGGACGCGGCAAGATGCAAATTGAGATGTACAATAATTTATTTTGTGTTGCGCTAAATATTTTTCTCGATTATTGTATGATTTTCGGCAAATGCGGTTTTCCTGAATGGGGGCTGGCGGGTGCAGCTATTGCGACTATGATTTCGCAATGGGTACGTTTTATTATTTATATTGTAATAATTTTCATAATTGATTTCAAAGATAAACGGTACAAAATAATAAGCGGAATGAAGCTGAATTTCAGGTTAATAGGACGAATTTTATATTATGGTATTCAGAGCGGTTCTTATACTTTTGTTGACACTATTACGTTTACGTTGTTTATTATGATTATCGGAGGTTTAGGTGAATTGGAAAGAAATGCAACTACGATTGCTTTTACGATGAACTCTTTAACTTTTATTCCTTTGACTGGAATTGGAATTGTAGTAACGTCGATGGTAGGAAATCAGCTAGGCAGCAATCAACCTAATTTAGCAAGACGTGCAACGAATACTGCGTTTGTTATAGGTTGTATTTATACCGGATTTTTTGCAATTCTATTTATTACGGTTCCGGATTTGTTATTGTTGACATTTTCGATATTTTCAGATGAAAAAGAATTTGAGGCAATTCATAGTTTAACTATTATTTTGTTACGTTTTATTGCTTTATATATTTTCTTTGATTCGTGTGCATTTATTGCGGGTTCGGCGTTACGGGGTGCGGGCGATACAACTTTTATATTGAGAGTTGTCTTTATTGTTGCGCCTTTTTTACCGTTATTATGTATTGTGGGGATTAATTTTTTTGGATTGGGATTAATGTGGTGTTGGTCAGTTTTGACTGTGATAGTTTTTGTATATTTTACGAGTTTCACATTAAGATTCCGCAGCAAAAAATGGGAATCTGTTAGAGTTATTGAAAAAGAATTACAAAAGGGAATTGTAACTATTCAGTAGAGTTTTTCATTTCCGATTTTTTTATTAACCCAAAGAGAGATTTTTTTTATTAACCACAGAGAACACAGAGGACACAGAGAGGAGAATTTTTTGTAATATACTCATTGTACTTTAAATTTCGGTTTTATTTTTTGTAACGAAAAAGGTGACCGTTCACGAATAAAACTAGAATCGCCCTGAAAGGGCAACAGGATTATAACCCGCCTCATCGGGGCGGGTAAAAGCCCTCCTCCCAATCGGGCAGCCCTGAAAGGGCGGTAAGAAATAAATCCGCGGTTAACAGATATTGTGAAGAATCAGACAAAAAACGACAAATAGCAATTCATTAACGCATAAAATAAAATCATCCAGAAAGGGCGGTAAAAAATAACGACAACAATTATTAACAACAATTATTGTTCCGTTTCCATTACGTTGGTTATGAGTCTCAATATCCGATCGCCCTTTCAGGGCTGGTATTGTTTAAAACAAATACAGAATTTTCAAGTATGAATAGTATATTACAAAAATATATTGTTACGAAAATTCAACTGTAGTTACAAATTTTATCTGAAAATTAAATGAAAAATTGACGGCTATATTTTCAGCGGTTGCCGTTACAAACATGATAAGTAGAGAGGAGTAGTTAATGTTTCGACGAGTAGTTATTACGGGATTAGGCGTGATTAGTCCTATTGGTGTC
>JAITKS010000251.1 GCA_031278315.1 Planctomycetaceae bacterium
ATTGTTCTCGACCCTTTTAATGGAGCAGGAACAACAACCAAAATAGCCAAATCGCTAGGCAGACAATTTGTTGGTATTGATATAGATCAATCTTATTGTGAAACTGCTGAAAGCCGGCTAAACGAAACAAATTCATTATTTGATCAAGACAGTGTATCTGAAAATATCATGTTTTCTTTTTCAACTTGAAAGTCAGTTAGGCGGCGATTATTCAGAGTTACCGAAGACAGTTTATGGTTCATGTTCGACGCACTCTATTATGAGTTATTTTGAAGATGTCGATTTACATATTTTTACGTTATTGGAAGGTGAACGGAATGTTGAAAAACCAATACACAAAGACTTTAAACAACTTAAACGAGAACACATAAACAATGCCGTAAAATTACTCGAATATCATTTGAAAGAATATTTGTAGCGTTTAAGGTGTGGTTGCAAAACGTATTTATTTGTTGAGAATGATTTATTATTCATCTATTCAAAAAGTGTTGACCTCGAAGGATTCACCGAACAACAAATCTACGCACAAATCGAATGCTTAGGGTGAATTTGAAAATTTGTAATATATCAGTGAAATAATTTATTGTTGCCGGAATGTGGTTGTCTTGTCTGCATCTTTATCTTTAGTTTTTTTAACAGGATTACAGGATTGGCAGGATTTTTAAATAAGAAATTAAAAGAATCAAAACTTGAAACCATCACTTAGTGGTTAGTAATTTGAACTTAGAATCCGTGATCATTTCCGCATGCGAACTTACCACTAACACACTATCCTGTAAATCCTGTAATCCTGTAATCCTGTCAAAAAAACAAAAACGCCTAAAGATGCGGTCGAGACAACCGCGTTCCTGATAACAAAATTATTCCGCTAATATATAACTGTCAAAAAAGAAATTTTCCCGCTTGTCAATTGATTAGGTCTAGAGTAAACTACGAAACTAATTGTTTGCGATGCGTCTTTTTTTTACCGTGTGTTTGCGGTAGGCGAATCGCAATTATTTTAATGAAACTTTGCAAAATAAGAAGGAAAAATGACAATGGAAAATAAAAACGATAACAAAATGAAAAACAAAATAATTTTGGTTACAGGAGCCTCCGACGGTATTGGAAAAGAAACTGCCAAAGTGCTGGCAAAGCAGGGGCATACCATAATTTTACATGGTCGTAATCCCCAGAAAACGCAAGCGGTCTATGAAGAGATTAAGGCGGAAACGGGTAACGTCAATATTGAATATCTGACCGCCGATTTCCTGTCGTTTGCCGAAATCAAGCGTTTTGCCGACAATATTAAACAGAAATACGACCGGCTAGATGTACTTGTAAACAATGCTGGGGCACAGTTTACCGATAAAAGGGAAACAACCGCAGATGGGCATGAGAAAACAATGATGATTAACGTTTTCGCTCCGTTCTTTTTAATCACACTCTTGCTTGATTTATTGAAAAAAAGTCCGTCGGCAAGAGTCGTAACGGTTTCATCGGCAGCACATAAAATGGGCGGAAAACCTTATATGGATGACATAGAACTAACAAAACATTATTCAATGGGGAAAGCATACGGTTTATCAAAGTTGTATGTAATCTGGGTGATGAGGCATTTTGTTTCTGAAATGGAAAAGGCAGGGATTACAAACATCACATTCAACACGGTTCATCCCAGTTCGGCACCAACAAACCTTGCGCGTGAATCCTCAAAGTCATGGAAATTCCGAATTATTCTGTTCCTCTGGCGTCCGATGCTGATAACGGTTGCGAAGGGAGCAAGCAGCAGTATTAATGCAGCAACTGCCCCTGAATTGGAAGGCATAACCGGTAAATATTTCGGACCCAAAGGCGAGGAAAAAACCTGCGACAAATATTATTCGCCCGAAAACGAACAGATAATCTGGGATTACTGCAAACAGACCGTTAAACCTTATCTATAAAATATACACAGAAAATAACAAAGAAAGTAACAAAATAATCAATCAATGAGACGTTGAATAATTGTAATATATGTAATATATCTGTGGAATTTTTAATAACTGTCAAAAAAGAATTTTTCCCGCTTGGCAATTGATTAAGGTTACTTGACAATTGATTAGGTCTAGAGTAAGCTACGAAACTAATTGTTTGCGATGCGTTTTTTTTTACCGTGTGTTTGCGGTGGGCGAATCGCAATTATTTCAGTAAAACCTTACACAATAAGGAGAATGACAATGAAAAATAAAAACGATATTTCTAGCGATATTTCTCGTAGAAACTTTTTAGAAATAACGTCGATAACAGCCGGCGGACTTGTTGGTTCTGCGGTTCTTTCTGGATTTGGAAATTTTGGTTTTGCTGCAGAACAAGCAACACCAATTTCGTCATCACGCCTTCCAGAACGCCGATTGGGATCGTTAAAGGTTTCGGCGTTGGGTCTTGGTTGTATGAATGTTTCCGGTGCATATAATCCGCCGATGGATTTCAAGCAAGCGGTTAAATTGATACGTCAGGCTCATGAATACGGTGTAACTTTTTTTGATACCGCTCAACTCTATGGTATGGGACTTAGTGAAGAAATGGTTGGCGAATCTCTTGCTCCAATTCGTCAGCAGGTTGTTATTGCAACCAAATTTGGACAGCGAATTAATGCTGAAACAAAATCAATAGACATTGACAGCCGTCCCGAACAGATTAAAAAATCTACTGATGAATCGTTAAAACGTCTGAAAACTGATGTCATTGATCTTTTCTATCAACATCGTATTGATCCCAAAGTTCCAATTGAAGACGTTGCCGGTGCGGTACAAGATTTAATCAAAGCAGGAAAAGTTCGGCATTTCGGATTGTCGGAAGCCGGAGCCGCAACAATTCGGCGTGCGCATGCTGTTCAACCTATTACTGCCATACAAAACGAATATTCTGTGTGGACTCGTGATCCTGAACAAGAAGTGTTGTCTGTTTGTGAAGAGCTTGGTATCGGTTTGGTGCCGTGGAGTCCGCTTGGTGCAGGATTTCTAACTGGAAAAGTCACGCCGTTGACTAAGTTTGATCAAAAATTTGATTCTCGTGTTACTTATAAATTCCCCCGCTTTACACCGGAAGCGATGCGAGCCAACCGTCCGATTATAGATATGCTTGAGCGTATCGGTAAACGTTACGAGGCAACATCCGGACAAATTGCTCTTGCGTGGTTACTGACCCGCAAGTCATGGATTGTTCCTATTCCCGGAACGACAAATATTGAACATCTGAAAGAGAATATTGAGGCATCGCGAATTGTATTGACAACAACCGACATGACAGAAATTGAAAAAGGTTTTGCACAAAATGGAGTACAAGGACTACGGTTGCCGAAAGCAGTCCTCGAAAGCAGTGATACAGGAGCGATTCTAGGAACAAGTTCAATCAATGGTCATGGCAAGTCGCCAGTTAAATCGCCGGTTAAATCATAAAATATTTGTAATATATCAGTGAAATTTTTATTTTGTGATCACTCTCACGGGGTAAACCCCGTCGTTAACGGCAGGGCTTGCTCCGCCATGATCTTTTTCATACGCCCTGAAAGGACAACATTCTCATTCGATTCACACCTATACTGCCCTTTCAGGGCGACCTTATTGGCGATTCCAACCCGCCGCAACGCGGCGGGTTGGCTTATGTTGCCCTTTCAGGGCAAATACCTTTTTAAACTCAAACAATAATTCCACTGATATATTACCATTTATTATGTCTCTGGATGAGCGTAAAACAGAACAAATTGTCAGAAGGCATTTTGAAAAATATGCTGACGATATTGTTATTGAAGAACAAAAATCGGATAACCCAAAAATTCAAAAACTACTTTCAACGGCTTCAAAAAGCGGAATTGGTATCGGGTTGCCGGATTTTATTATTCAATACAAGAATAATCCGCAATTTGTTATCGTAATCGAATGTAAATCTGATATTATGAAACACGAAAGTCCATCGCGAGATCGGTACAATGATTATGCTGTTGACGGGGTCATTCTTTATGCTTCGTATTTGTCAAAAGATTACGATGTTTTAGCCATTGCCGTTAGTGGTCAAACAATCCGAGAACTTAAAGTTTCCCATTTTTTTCACCTAAAAACGGCGAATCATTCTATACCTGCGTTTGATGAGAAATTATTACCGCCGGAAGATTATTATGATGGTTACATTAAGAATCCTGAAAAATTTCGTCAGGATTATCATCAATTACTTGATTTCTCCCAAGCACTCAATGAGAAACTACACTCGGAAAAAATTGTTGAAAGTGATCGCGGATTGCTATTGAGTTGCATTTTAATTGCATTAGAAAATAAGGTTTTTTCGTCATCTTATTCTGCGTATAATAAACCAAAACAGTTAGCAGATTATCTTGTTACTACCGTTCAAAATGAATTTCAGAACGGTAACATTGATACAGAAAAATTAGAAATATTAAAAAGCCGGTTCGCCTTTATTACAACTGACACTTCTCTTTCTAAAAAAGATGGTATTCTACTTAACATCATTGATGACATCAATAAAAACATTAAGGACTTTATCCAAACTCACAAATACTTTGATGTTCTCGGACAACTTTATATTGAATTTTTGCGTTACGCAAATTCCGACAAAGGATTAGGTATTGTTTTAACTCCGCCTCATATTACAGAGTTTATGGTAAAACTTGCCGAAGTTAATAAGAACAGTATTATCTATGATAATTGTGCGGGAACAGGCGGATTTCTCGTTTCGGCAATGAAACAAATGATTCTTGATGCCAAAAATGATAAGGAGAAAATCAAACAAATTAAGCAAAAACAAATTATCGGTGTTGAGTATCAGGCGCATATTTTTGCACTTGCTTGTTCTAATATGTTTATTCATCAAGATGGTAAAACAAATATTTTTAATGGTAGTTGTTTTGATCCTGATATTATCGAACAGATAAAAGAATTTTGTCCTACGGTAGGTTTACTTAATCCTCCTTATAAAGGAAACAAGAAAACCGATATAGACGAATATGAATTTATTTTGAATAACTTGGAATGTCTTGAACAAGGCGGACGTTGTGTTGCGATTATTCCGATGCAGGAAGGATTGGCAACGAGCGGTAAAATTTATGAATATAAAAATAAAATATTGAAATTACACACATTAGAAGCGGTCTTTTCAATGCCGAATGAACTTTTTTTTAATTCTAAAGTTAATGTTGTTTCATGTATTATGGTTTTTACGGCAAAGCGTCCTCATCCGGCAAACAAAAAAGTTTATTTTGGATATTACAAAGATGACGGTTTTGTAAAACGAAAAAACAAAGGACGTATAGATCTTTTGCGTAAATTTGAATTGGAAATTAGTGAACAATGGTTTAATTTTTTTCTTAATCGTCAGGACAAGGCTGGTTTTAGTGTTGGTAAGGTTATCACTGCCAATGATGAATGGTGTGCTGAGGCGTATATGGAAACGGATTATTCAACACTTTGTGATGCAGATTTTAAAAACACTATTTTAAGTTATGTAACTTTTTTGCTGGCAAGCCAAAAAATTCGTGATGTTATTTATCAACCTAATAATTCAAACTGCCGGCCGCTTAATGTTTTGAAGTGGCAAGAATTTTATCTCAAAGATTTGTTTTGTATTACAGGCACAAAGACAACGCCGCAATCAGAATTGGAAGAGTATGGTTTTGGTATCTATCCATACGTTACAACTCAAGCAACGAATAATGGTGTTGAGCAGTTTTATGATTATAAGACTGAAGAAGGTAATATTATTACGGTTGACAGTGCGGTGATGGGTTATAGTGCGTATCAGGAATTTGATTTTTCGGCGAGTGATCATGTTGAAAAATTAATACCGAAATTTCCGTTGAACCGTCTTATTGGATTATTTCTAGTAACTTTATTGAATCGGGAACAATATCGTTATAATTATGGACGAAAGGCAAGTCAAATGCGTCTTGAAACTAGTAAGATCAAACTACCTGTAAAATCAAACAACACACCTGATTGGGAGTTTATGGAACATTATATCAAGAGTTTACCCTACAGCGGAAATTTGTAATTCCTATCGCCGTTTGTCCCTCAAAAAAGTATTGACCTCGAAGGATTCACCGAACAACAAATCTACGCACAAATCGAATGCTTAAGGTGAAACAATATATAGGAGAATTATAATGAAAAATTTTAGAACTTTAAAATTGTCAAATAAATATTCAGACAACGATATTACCATCGGATTACAAATTTTGAATACCGCCGGAATTAAAACAACATTGAAAAATGATCTTATTGTTCTCAATTTTGATGTTGTTGATATGAAATATATAGAAAATCAACAGAATAAAACTAAAGAATTATTAACAAATGTTCTTGAGGAATTATTC
>JAITKS010000267.1 GCA_031278315.1 Planctomycetaceae bacterium
TATCAACGCACAAAGAAAAGTAACAATAATTGTAATATATCAGTGTAATAATTTATTGTTGCCGGGATCGCGGTCGTCTCGACCGCATCTTTAGGCGTTTTTTGTACAAAAAAGATGCAGGCGAGACGCCTGCGTTCCCGCCGGCTAAAATATTTTTTAGTAATTCACTTAAATTTAAAATCTAAAATTACAAAATCTGATTTTTCTGTGTTCTCTGTGTCCTCTGTGGTTAATAAAAAAAATATTCCGCTGATATATTAATAAAAAACGAATTTTAAAATGTAATTGGTATAAAACATACGGATAATAAAGTGCCGTCCCCGCGGGATTTGTTGATTGTTAACTCATTCTGAAAAATTTCACCGATATATTATGTTTATTCCTTAATGTTGAAACACAAGGTATTTTGTTTCTACTTTGATGATTGTTTGGATCTTAACATGACTACAAATATTCTACTGATATATTACAATATTCTACTTGTATATTACTAAAAAAATTAATTATCAAATTTTTTATATTTATCTATTGAGATGCCGATTTGTACGTCTTCAAAATTCAATGTTTTTAAAATTACCGGATCATTGATTAGTTTGTTACTTCAAATCGTTTGTTTGTAGATAATTGCAGATGGAAAACTGCTATAAAAAATATCAATAAACAGAATAAAATAAATCATTACAATCAGAATTAGACAATATTAGATAATCTGTCAATTCAACTCAAAACAGGGAATTTCTAAAAAACTCATGTAAAAAATTTTTAGAATAAACGCAGCCGTCTCAACCGGCATATTCAGACACTTACATTGTATATCGCAGACGAGAAACATGCGTTTCTCATAAAATTAGTTTTTAGAAAATCACAACAATCAAAAGGAGAAAAAATGTTACAAAAAATCAACAATCTTAAAATCGTGTTTTTTACAAGTGTCATTCTGTTCGGATTATTGTTTGTTTCAACAACAAATGCAAATAACAAAGATAATAAAGATAATAAAGATGATCCTAAAATAGTAGTTCCAAATGATGCAATAATTATTCCGTACAAGCCCGATAATATCACACCCAATAAGTTGCCCAAACCGGAAAATCTAACTGAATCAGAACAAATTGTTATCGTTCCTCTCGATTTGCATCTCGAAATACTCAATCTGATAAAGTCGAAAGACAAAATTCATATTAACTCTAAACGTTCTTCACCGTGTAAAATTATTGCGGATTCCGCCGAATACATTGCCGAAGAATTACCCCAAACCGGAAACGAACTAATTCTCAACGGCAAAATTCATATTTATCAATTTGAAAATGAAGGAGTTTTATTGCCGTTCTATATTCGTAACAGTGTAATTGAATCGCCGCAACTCGATAATAAACCGGCTTCTATTTCTTCTGTTTCAAATTCACAATTTGTACTTCGTGTCAGCGGTCAGGGCGAACATATTTTTACATTTAAAGTCCGTGTAAAAATTCAGCAGCAAGGCGGATGGCGAATAGTTGAAGGTACATTACCCAAAGCGGCAAATTCACGTGTTCAAATTACGCTTCCGTCTGAAGCCGGCGATTTGTTGACAGGAAATCCTCTCGACGTGCGAAAATGGTCTTCGGGTAAAAATGAATCTGGAACAAATAAAATAATCACAACAACACTTAACCCGCAAGGAGATTTCTCTTGGCGATGGCGTTCCGCAATTTTCGAGGGTCAAGTTGATCGAAGTCTTGAAGTCGAATCGGTCATAAAATTCGACCTGCAAGAAGACGCCGCTTGGATTTTATGGACTCCAACTTTCAAAATCAGTCGGGGAAAATGGGAATTCTTACGCCTGCAAATTCCAAAAAATTACACAATAACAGAAATTAAAGGTGAAAATGTAAGAGGTTGGAATATCGTTACAGAAAATAATAATGCCGAATCAAATTCTACACAAACAATAAATATCGAGTTACTCAAACCAGCTGAAAAAGAAGAAATATTACAAGTTAGAATGATAAAAAATAATCCCGATAACAAATCAGACAATAAAGAATCATGGAATTTATCAACTCTTTCTGTTCCCGAAGCCGGAATTCATCGCGGACGTATCGACTTATACCGAAGCTCTATGCACGAATTAAGAGTTACAGAATCAAAAGGAGTTGTACTCACTGATCAAATTCAAATACCTTCTGTAAATGATATGTCAACAAAATTCAATGCCGTGAATCCGCTCGGTACGGAGCAATTTCAATCTTATCGTTTTATCGCCGAACCTTTTAATCTCACGCTGCAAACTAAACCGTTAACGAAAACAGTTTCAATTTATTTTCAATCAATTCTTAAAATTTTGCATAAAAGGTCTATTCTCGAAACTAAAGTTGAAATCGATTCAAACAATTATCCATTTTTTGTAACAATAAAGTTGCCCAAACAATTCAACTTAAAAAACGTTACCGCTCCAAATATGTTATTTTACAGCAAAGAAAAACATAACGATGAAAATCTGCTTTATGTCTCACTTGGAAATATCGTTGACAAAAAAATTGTAATTGGTCTTGAAGGCGATTACATTCCAATTTCGCCAATCGATAAAATCAATAGCGGTAAAAATAATTCATCAGATAAATCGACAAAGGATATTGTTATTAAACAGCAGCAGTATCAACTTGATCAATTGCCGGTTTTCACGGCGCAGTTTTCTGGAATTGAATCGAATCTTGTCAATGAATCGTCAAAAATCGAGCTGCTCACGGAACCGTCATTGCAGGCAGAAATTGAAAACTTAAAAGGCTGCGTCCGAATTAATCCGCAATCATGGCATAACTACACAACCACACCAAAAGAACAACGCGAACTCATAAGATTAATAATTACAAGCCAATCACGAAACCCGCAAGGAAAAATAATTTTCACCGAAATTGTACCCGCTATACAATGCAGTACGATAACAAATGTCCGTACAACAAGCGATGCAATCAATGAAACTATTTTGTTAGATTTCACTATAAATCGAGCCGGAACAAGAGAAATTAAATTCACACTGCCCGAATGGATGAAAGATGCCGTTATCGAATCACCTTTTTTGCAACGAAAAAGAATTAACGGACACGAAATTAAAAATGGTAATCAAACCGCTAAAATGATCGATGTAACTCTCGAATTGCAAGAAAACGTAATTGATCATTTGAGAGTACTCGTTCACGCCGATAGAAAATTACATACAGAAAAAGATTACAAAATTTCAGTACCAATAATTAAAACCGGAACCGCAACAAGCCAATACGTCGTAATGGAAAATGATCGAATGTCGCCCGACGAAATGGTTGTTGAACAGACGACGATAAAAAATCTTAAAAATCTTGACCGCCGCCAATACGAATGGCAATACTTGGCAACAATATTAGGCGAAAATGTAACAGAAGCATATTATGTACAAAAAACAAATTCAGGAACTAATGCCGGTAATAATTCAAATGAAGAAGCGTCGCTCCAATTCAAAATGAAACGCCGAGACGCAGTACGATTGTCAGATGCAAAAATTAATAAATCTGAAACAATATTGACTTTCGACAGCAACGGCGAATACCGCGCCGAACAAATTTATCATATCGATAATCAAAAAGAACCGTATCTCGATATCTTTCTGCCCGACGGAGCTGCACTATGGAGTGTGAGATTTTTTTCAGCCGAAGCTTGGCAGCAACGTAACGCAACTCAAAATAATACTAACGTAATTCGACCGCACGGTGAACCAGTCAAACCGTGTTTAATGCCGCTCGATGTTGTACAAAATTATTCAAAATTACAAAAAATTATAATTAATAAAGATGTCATTACAGCAGATTCTTTTTACCGGTATGCAGTGCGTATTCCGCTAATAAAAACTGACAGCGGCGATTTAGATTATGTCGTGAGAATCGTTTATGCAGGTATTACAAACGAATTGAATAATTTCACAAATGCCGATTTGCCGTTTGTTAAAGTAATGAATATTCCCGTCGAAACTTCTTTGCTGAAATTATACTTGCCGCCAATGTACAAATACCTTTTCTACGGTAATATGCAACAAATAAGTAAAGATCAATCAAATGTAATTATTAAAAAAATCAACGATGAATACACTCAAAAAATAGAATTAAGATTACAAAAAACTTTACAAGAAGATAACATTTACGCACAACAACGAGCTTTGTTAAATATGCGAAATTCTAATATGTTCCAACAAGATAATAAGTCGAATAACAACAACGGCAACAGCTCACAAATAAATCAAATACCGCAACAAGCAATTTCGCAAATACCGCAAGCACATAATATGCAAACATATCAAAGTGCCGAGCAATCAAAAAGCGGATCAAATGATGGAAATTTACGTAATCAATTTATGATTCAGTCAAATACTTTTTCGGGTCAACTTATAAATAAAAAGTCAATTGAAATTCAAGCTGTCGAAAAACAAAGCAGACAATTAATCGATGATTCAAATACGAAAGGTAAAGGTTTTGATAAAGTATGGCTGGATTCAATGCAACAAGAAAACGCAGTACAAGGTCAACTTAATAACGAATTTTCTAATAAAAAGTATTCTGCCGCAGACGCCGAAAATTATAATGATAAGAACAAAGTATATAGTGAATCGACCAGCCAAAAACCATCGTCAACTCCGCTGAAAAGAGGTATGACTAAAGACAAGCAATCAGAATCAACACGTACTCAAGCTGTTTTCAATGGAAATATTGTTTTGGGTGAAACCAGTCAAATTGATCGTCAACGGTCGGTTTTGTCTAATAAATCGCAAACAAAAGGCAATGCTGATACTGATATTTTAAACGAAAGCTATTCAAGTAACGAAAATAAAAATACAGACCAAAATAATTTCTTTAGTGGTAACGTATCCGGATCCGGTTCTGCTAGTTCTCTTCATTTAACTCAACAAAATGTAATAATTCCTGATGTATCAGGACAATTGCTTGCTAATGAGGAAGCTTTCGTCATTATAAATTCAGATTCAGGTTCAGGTGTAGATACTTCGGATGCATCGCAATTCCGTTCACTTTCGACGCAGATGACAGACATCGATATTGATATACCTTACAATGGCGAGTTATATGTTTTCACAACACCGCAAGGGGATATAGATATTTCTTTTAGAGCAGTATCGAATGAAGTCAGGTTACGCAGTTTTGGGTTATTTATTGTGTTACTTTGTATAGGTGCCGCTTACGCCTGTTATAGATTAGGACGCAGCAGATTAAATAGTAGAGTGTAAATAAAATAATCTATTAAAGGTATTTCTAATAATCGGTGATATTACAAGATCGTTGAGAATTACAAAACACACGAAATAACAAAATATACGAAAAATTTGTAATATACTTTTCACACTTTAAAATTCGTTTTTTATTTTTTGTAATAGAAACTATTGTCAATTAAAAAAATAAAAAACGAATGTAATATATCAGTGGAGTAATTTATTTTTTTGCAGGATCGCGGTCGTCTCGACCGCATCTTTAGGCGTTTTTTGTACAAAAAAGATGCAGGCGGGACGCCTGCGTTCCCAGCTAAAATTTTTTTTAGTAATTCACTTAAATCTAAAATTACAAAATCTGATTTCTCTGTGTTCTCTGTGTCCTCTGTGGTTAATAAAAAAAATAATCTACGGATATATTACTAAAAAACGAATTTTAAAGTGTAATTGGAATAATTTATTTTTTTGCAGGATCGCGGTCGTCTCGACCGCATCTTTAGGC
>JAITKS010000268.1 GCA_031278315.1 Planctomycetaceae bacterium
GCCTAAAGATGCGGTCGAGACGACCGCGATCCTGCAAAAAAATAAATTATTCCAATTACACTTTAAAATTCGTTTTTTAGTAATATATCCGTAGATTATTTTTTTTATTAACCACAGAGAACACAGAGAACACAGAGAAATATGATTTTGTAATTTTAGATTTTAAATTTTAAATTTAAGTGAATTACTAAAAAATATTTTAGCTGGCGGGAACGCAGGTGTCCCGACGTTTCAGTTTTTATTTTTTGTAACGAAAATTGAATTTCAAGAAAGATGAGTATATTACCTATTTTTTAAGTTTCCTCCCGTGAATGATTACAAATAATACCGGCGTTACCAATAAGATATGTATCAAACTCGAAATCATTCCTCCGACAACCGGCGCAGCTAACGGCTGCATGATTTCTACGCCTGTATGCGTACTCCAAAAAATTGGTAATAACGAAGCGATTGTTGTTGCAACAGTCATTAATTTCGGTCTCAATCTTAATCTTGCACCAGTTTTTACTGCAATAATAAATTCTTCCCTCGATAACTGCTCGCCTTTCAATTCACGCGCTTTTTGTACAGCTTCTTCCAAATAAATAACCATCACAATTCCCGTTTGAATCGCGGTACCAAAAAGAGCAATATAACCAACCCACACGGCAACACTAAAATTAAATCCGCAAACCGCCTGCAAGAAAACACCGCCTGTTAACGCAAACGGCACCGCTAACAAAACATGCGCCGCCTCAACTATCGACCTAAAAGTCATCACCAAAAGTATAAAAATAATTAATATCACTGTTGGAAATACTATCATCAATGTCTGTTTTGCATGCATCTGATTTTCATACTGTCCGCTGTACTCTATCGTTTGACCCTGTTCAAGTTTTATATTCTCACTAACATTCTGTTTTATTTCATTTACAAAACTTCCTAAATCTCTGTCAACAACATTCGCTTGTACATAAACTCTTAATCTTCCGTTCTCACTCGAAATTTCATTTGGTCCGATTATACGTTTTATTTCCGCTAATAAAGATAATGGAACCATCAATCCCGCCGTCGTTGGAATCAATAACTCACCTAATTTTTCGATGTCATTACGGTCATCACTGTCAAGCCGAATTTGAACTTGCCATCTTTCACGTCCCTTAATTGTCGTTGTTACATTCATTCCTCCAATTCCGGTCTCGACATATTTCAAGACATCCTCAACTCGTAGTCCATATCGTCCGATAGCATCTCTGTTCACGATAATTTCCAAATACGGTTTGCCCTGATCCCTCGAAGGAGCAACCCCCGTTGCACCATGAATTTTTTTGATTACACGTTCTATTTCAAACGCTTTTTGTTGCAGCTCATGTAAATTATCGCCAAATATCTTTACACCGACTTGCGCACGAATACCCGTACTCGTCATCAAGATACGATTCTCAATTGGTTGTAGAAATCCTGGCGTGTAACCCGGAGTTTGTATCAATAATTCGCTTAAATCATCAATAATTTTTTGTTTCGTTATACCAGCTCTCCATTTTGACGGCGGCAGCAGCGTGATAGTTGTTTCAATCATTTCAACAGGTGCAGGGTCTGTTGCGGTATCAGCTCGTCCGAGTTTACCCGCAGCCGTGATAACTTCGGGATATTGACTCATAACTTTGTCTTGCCATGACATTATTCGTTTCACCTCTGTCAACGATGTTGCCGGTAACAAGACAGGCATAAATAACAAACTTCCTTCCTCTAACGTCGGCATAAACTCCGATCCGAATCCTTTCGCTAACTGTGCAGTTTTCGGCATATTCGCCTGCTCAATTTTCGTAACAATAAAATCAGGTAAACCGAAAGCAATCACAAGAGCCGCTGCCAATAAAATCGCCGCAATAAATAACGTCACCTTGCAATGACGAATCGACCAATCAAGAATTGGATCGTATAATCTTAACAAAAAATTCATCATGATATTTTTGTCTTCCGATCTGAACGGACCTCTAACTAATATCGTACAAAAGACCGGAACTATAGTTATTGCAAGAAAAACCGCACCTATCAAAGCAAACGTTTTCGTATATGCCAGCGGATGAAATAACTTGCCCTCCTGCCCCGATAACAAAAAAACCGGCACAAACGCAAGAATAATAATCGTCATCGAGAAAAACATCGGACGTCCTATTTGCGTACACGCTTGCAAAGTCAACTGGAAAATTTCTGCGGCAGTAAGTTTCGTCGATAGATTTTTTATTTTCTCTTCAGTAGCTTGCTCGCAATGTCTAATTACGTTTTCTGTCATTACAATTCCTGCGTCAACAAGCACACCAATTGATATCGCTATCCCCGTGAGAGACATAATATGAGAAGGAATTTCTAATTGTGTCATCAAAATAAACGAAATTAAGATCGCCCCCGGTAAAGGTAACGTAACAATCAAAATCGAAGGAAAATGAAACAAAAATAAAATATGCGCAACCGTTACTAAAATAATTTCTTCCACAAGAGCACGTTTAAGCGTATCTATTGCACGACTTATTAAATCACTTCGGTCATAAAAAGATTCAATCGTAACACCTTCAGGTAAACCAGCTTGAATGTCCTTTATCCTTCTTTTTACATTCTGAATAACTTTATACGCATTCTCCCCATAACGCATTACGACAATTCCGCCGACCACCTCTTTGCCATTTACATCTAACGTGCCGCGTCTGAAATCACCTCCGATCTGTATATGCGCAATATCACGTAAATATAACGGCACACCATCTCTCGGAATAACCGGAATCGACTCAATATCCGAGATATTATTTATCAACCCTACACCCCTTACAACAAATTCAACACCGTTTTCTTCCAACGTTTTCCCGCCGACATTCAAGTTACTCGCTGAAACAGCATCTATAACCTGACCAAGAGTAACATTAAATTGCTTTAATTTAAGAGATGAAACTTCTATCTGATACTGCCTTACAAACCCTCCAATACTGCCGACTTCAGCAACACCCGGCACCGCCGCTAATTGATAACGGATATAAGTATCTTGTAAGTTGCGAAGTGATCCTAAATCCTGATTTGCATCGGGAGAAACCTTGAGATAATATTGATAAATCCAACCAAGTCCAGTTGCATCTGGACCGAGCCGTGCAACAACATTTTCAGGAAGCAATTCACCAAGAGAATTAAGACGCTCTAAAACACGAGTCCGAGCAAAATACGTTTCGATGTTATCCTCAAATATCACCGTTAAAAAAGCAAAACCAAACATCGACGCCGCCCGTACTGTCTTGACTCCCGCAAGACCCTGCAACGATACAGAAAGAGGATACGTAATTTGATCTTCAACTTCTTGAGGAGAACGTCCAGCCCAATCAGCATAAACAATCACCTGATTTTCAGATAAATCCGGTAACGCATCTATTGGCGTCTGATATAACGCACGAATCCCCCAAGCACAAATCCCAATAAACGCCGCTATCACCAAAAAACGATTATTAAGCGACCAACGAATAATAAACGAAATCATATTAAATCGTCAAACAAAAAATTGATAAAAGAAATTTTAAAACATGTACTAGGAAATTTCAGCAATTAATTTTTTGTCCTCCTACCGCAAAGAACACAAAAAGAATTTGATAATATTCATCAGAATTTTTAATTCAAAATTCATGAATTATTTGCTGCTCACAAGACGTTTTTTCGTTTAATATCGACAAGAATCTTGTCAATTAAATGCTGTCTCAAATTCACCAAGCGATACACAATTAAATGCAAAATCTAAAAGCTCATCAAGTTTAGATATCGATTTAATATTCATTATCTTGTTTTGCAATTCGATCGACGGCTCGTCAAGACGCTTTCGCAAAATACGAATTATACTTTTAGCTTCGCCTTTAACTTCACCTCTAGCTATACCTTCTGCTATGCCTTTGGCTCTACCTTCTGTTCTGCCTCTAGCTATACCTCTAGCTTCGCCTTTAGCTATACCTTTAGCTATACCTTCAGTTCTTCCTATTCTTGTGGCTTCGGCATAATATTTTTTTGCTGCTGACGGGGACATAACTTTTACTCCTATTTGTTGAGTTGATGTAATTAACTGTTTGTAAGTTTCATACGTAAAATGCTTGGAACTCGTGAATAAATAATATAAACACTTATCCCATGATTTACATAATTTTTTATTTACACGTAATTTTTCTTTTATCTTGTCGAATAATACAAATGCTTTTTCATTCACGTCTTCCATGTAAGATATTTGTGATGTGCGGCAAAATA
>JAITKS010000334.1 GCA_031278315.1 Planctomycetaceae bacterium
GCAAAAGCACGATGCCAATCCGTAAACTTACGCTGATTACTTTTATTATCAGTCTTGTTATTATCAGTCTTGTTATTATCAGCATTATCAGCCGATAAATTGAATAAAGATGCATGTTGCTTATAGGTCATAAAAATTAGTTGGTTAGTTGTTAATTTGTTAATTGTTAAAGTTAATTGTTAATAAGAAAATTATTGGTGATGTTTAACGATGAGTAATATATCAGTTGAATTTTTGTTTTTCAAATTTTTTGGGTTATGAATTTTAAGGATTAATCTTGACACCCTTTCAGGGATGGTTTGAAATCATTAAATTGTATTCCTTTTGCAATTAATGGAAAAGAAAACAGTTACTATATATTTTAGTTGAATATATTAGACTCTCAATAGAGACTCAAGGTAGTGTGTCTTTATATTGGTGATTGTTTGGGTTTTAATATGACGGAAATATTTAACTGAAATGTATTTCACCAAAAAATTACAAAAAATGATATTTTAAATATACCGTAATTTATAACTACACTTCCACAAAAATTTTTAACCTGAATTTTCTTTGTTTTTTATACTTTTCATTAATTTTTTTTGGAAAATATAACTATAAAATGAAATTCTAAAAAACTCACAAAAAAATTTGTTGTTAGTAAGAACGCTATCGTCTCGACAGAATATTTATAGGCGTTTGTTCTAAAATTAGTTTTTAGAATTTCACATAAATTTGTTACAAAAAAATTCTATTAATCGTTACGTTTAATTTTACACATCAAGCTCTGTAATAGAAACAGATGTTGTTTCTTGAATTGGAATGTATTCTGTCCATGCTACGGGTACGTTGTAATTGTGTCCTCTAAAATAAACCGAAACATAATCTACTTGTTGATATGTTTTGTATCCGTATGCTGTAACATTTATATTATCGTCAATTCCATTTGTTGAATAACATTCTGTTTTTAATATTGTTGCCGTTTCACAATCAGACGGATTAAATTTCGCTGTACCCATCTTATTGACCGCATATTCATGTGCAAAACAACAAAATCGCGACTGATAAATATCCTTGTAAATAAACTCGTGCGGCTTGTACTGCTGATATATCGGTATTGCCAACAACGGTGCAAATGCAAAATAAACCGCTCTAAAATATTCGTTATTGTAATAATTAAAATTTGTACGTATTGTATTAAGATCATAATGTTGATAATTTTTTGGATCACCCGAAATATCACGCCACTGTAAATGTGCAGATTTTCCTATCGTTTTACTCGCTAACAAATGTTCGGACTCGATAGTATTTATCATTTTAGTTTTTGTAAAATTAAAATCATCGCCCCATGAATACGTTGTGTCTTTAAGAAGTTTTATCATTTCACGCTGCGCAATCGGCGTAAATAAGAGACGAAATTCGACCTCGTTGTTTCTGTTAGTTGCTGCGAAAAGTGCATCAAATTCATTCGCCATCGAAGTAAAATTTTCACCTCTTGCGATTGCTTTACGCATTTGAGTATTTATTTTTTTAATTTCACTATTGACAGTTTCTTGCAATTGTTTTTCCGTTAAAATTTCTGTATCTGCCGCCTCACGCGAAAATGATAAATTCGGTGCCGCTTCATTCCCGTAAACCAAAAAAAATCTATTGTAATAACGCGGACACGGTTTGGTAACATTAGCATATAAGGTTTCTTGTTTTTGTACGGTGCGGTATCTCGTATTTCTGTTTGAATCTGTATAAGTTTCTTGTTCTGTCCAATAAACAGTCAACGAACCGGTGTATGTTTTTTTTCCAAGACGATGATTTAACGTATAGAAAAAACAAAACGGATTTCCATTGATTTCTCCGCTTTGAGTAAACAAAGTTGAAACATTGTTATTTTTGTTATCTTTTAAGCCGTATTTTCGATGCAAATAATCAAAACGTTTTATATCA
This sequence comes from Planctomycetaceae bacterium, assembly GCA_031278315.1. Taxonomy (GTDB): domain Bacteria; phylum Planctomycetota; class Planctomycetia; order Pirellulales; family Thermoguttaceae; genus WRKP01. The sequence continues at coordinate 1,921 of JAITKS010000334.1, forward strand.
AAATAATCGTCGAATTGAATCAGCGGATAAGTTTGTTCCATCAAGCGGCTTGACATATAATGCCGAAACATTTCATTAAGCGGAGACATTTGAGACCGCGCTAATTTCAGAATTGGTTTTAATTGTTTTTTTAAACCTGCAATACCAATTTGCAATTCTTTGATTTTCGGAATTATCCATCGTCTAATTGCGGAAACTGACCAGCTAAATAAAAATATTGCCGCAAACAAAGCCAAGACAAATACAAAATCTGTCATTGATTTATCCCAACTGTTTTGTGCAATAAAATCATCGGCATTCCCGCTTAAAAAAATAATTGAGACTATAAAAACTATAACACTGATTATAATTAAAAAGGTCAATCTGTTTTGTTTTCTTTTTTCTTCTGATAATATTTTTTTTTGTCCGTTGATTGCGTCTTTCAGTAAGTTGATTTTCTTAACTGTTCGTTGATTTTCTTTTTCATCGACACCGCTTTTTTTGATCAAATCTTCTAAAAATTCGCTGACATTTTTTTTGTGTAAATCTTTGTACAATTTTGCGTATTCTTCGAGCGGCTGAAATTCAGAGTTATGATTTTCTCTTGATTTAGTTTGTTTTTGTGTGTGTGAATCGACAGCAACGGCAGCAGCTGCAAGCGGCGAAACCGTGTGATTCATAATATTAAATTTGTGTGATTTTTTCATCAGGATAATTTTATTGGATCGTTTGAAATAATAGATTTCGGATTTTATTGTTGTCGTTGTCGTTATTGTTATTGTTGTTCATTCAGCAAAGACTTTTTCTGATTGTTTGTCTGTTATTTTTGTTACGAAATTTGTCGAAGTATGATCGTAATAATATTATCGTAATAAAATAGGGACATCTCTAAAAATATTTGAAATATATCAGTGAAAATTCTCAAAGGTTTAAAGTTTATTTTTCACATTAGTTTTAAAATTCATAACTCAACCAAAATTGAAAAACAAAAATTCTGCTGAATATATTAATGTTTTTTAATTTAGACGTACTTCTTGTTCGACTTCGCAATAGATTTTTACTAATTCGTTTGTTTCTTCTTCATTGAATTTATTTTCTTTTAGAAAATTACGAAATAGTTCTACTGGTTCAATTCGTTCAAGTGATATGTTTTGCTCAGGATTAAATTGAAATTGACAAACATTACTATTGAAAACTCTAATTAAATTAATCAAGTCTGAATTTTCTTGATTTGCAACAATTGTGTCAACCATGTTAAATAAATCTGCTAGTATATCAGAGCCGTTGTACGCAACCTCAACAAACGATTTCATATCATTTGGTAACTCTTTTATAGCTGATTCTATTTCTTCTATTCCGCCTTCGATTCGAATAACGTTTACAAATTTTGGTATAGGTAAAATTTCGATATTCGGCTCACGTCCATTAAATTCTACTAATGTTACAGATTTTATTTGTCCAGCTTCGTCAAAGCTCATAGGAATTGGTGAACCGCTATATCTGCACATTTCTTTTTTGCCGATATTTTGCTGAATATGTAGATGTCCGAAAGCGAAATAATCTATATTTTCGGGGAATAAATCTAATCCGGTTTGCCCCAGCGTTCCTACATGAATTTCACGCACACCTTCGGAAGTTTTACCGCCGGCAACAAATAGATGTCCCATAACAACAAGAGGAATCGGTTTATTTTTGCGAATCAATTCTGCTTTTTGACAAATGTCGGCATAATGTTTTTTAATTCCGTTGATAGATTTTTGTTCTCTGCTTTCGGTTGATTCGCCGATTTCGAATCGTCGAATATCGCCTTCACGCAGAAACGGAACGGCTGCGATTAACATTTCTAACTCGCCGGAATTTCCGTGAATTTCGATCAATTCACGTTCTATGAAATCTGGTGTTCCGATCACGTGTATTTTTAATCGTAATAATAATTCACTGGGTGCATCAAGCAGATAGGGCGAATCGTGATTGCCCGCAATTATTACAGATAAACAGCCGGTGTCTAATAATCGTTTCAAAAAATTGAAATAATCGTTTTGTGTTTCGGCATTGGGTGTAGATGTATCAAAAATATCACCTGCAATCAACAAGATGTCAACTTTGCGGATAATTATCGTTTCAATAATCCAATCGAAAAATTTTAAGAATTCTTCTCGGCGGGATTGTCCTTTCCAAGTATGTCCCAAATGCCAGTCCGATGTATGTAAAAGTAACATAATTCTGAAATATTATAAAATTCACTTTAACAGATATTTCTAAACAAAGTGAAAACTGCTTTTTTACCTGATTCTATTGTGCCGTAATTTTCTATTAAACCTAAAAATTTTGCCGCATGAATTGTTGTCATTTGAAAAAAAGTCTCAAGCGGAATTATAGGATTCATAAATACTGCACGTTTGATTTCATTTGATAAACTTAAATCCGGAGTCGAGGCTTTACTGTCTGTTCCGAGTAATACACAAACTCCGTTGTCTAACATTTTTTGTAACGGAAAATCGCCGAACCCGAAATAATCGTGTGATCTCGGCGTATAAACTACAGCCATCGTTTCACGGTTCTTTGCGAGAAATTGTATTTCCGAATCATCCAGATAATTACAATGAATAACTAAACTCAATTTTGCACGTGATAAAATTTGTAGATAATCCATAGCCCGATTTCCTGCTAGTATTTTTGACGGTTCATAATTCTCATCAATTTTACGCATCATCTCGAACAATTTTCCGTCGTATGATTTCAACAATCTTATCTCATCGGGTGATTCTGCCAAGTGCATTGAAATAGGAACGCCGAAATTAACAGCAAATTCAATCAAATCAGCCGACACCGTGTGCGGCGCATGAGGTGATAAACCTGAATAAGAATTTTTCGGCAAATTGCAAATCGTTTTAATTTTTTTCGTAACAGTAATTGAATCCCACGCGATCAATTCAAGATGACGTATCCACTCAATATTTTTTCCGATATCTATTTGATTCGGATTAAAGTCAAAAGGAATGATATCTACGACAGCTGCTGTTTCATTATTTTCGGCGAAATATTGTTTCGCCGCTGAAATTGCAAGTGTAGAATCATAAACAGAAGAACGCCGAAACCGCATCAATTGATTAATCCATTGATCAAAATTATGACTATAATTGTTCGTTATGATTTTTTGGATCGAAAAATTATTTGTACTTGGATTTTGTGATTTGTAAATATTTTCCAGTTCAAGCGGCGATTCGAGTTGGCTCAATTCAAGATGCGCATGAGCATTGATCATACCGGGCAAAATATCATATTGATTTTGGAAATCAATTATATCGTCGAATTGAGGTTTCGACGATACGGATAAAATTTTATCATTTTCGATATTAATATATTTTCGTTCAATCAAACCTGTTGTACCTTGTCCGCCATCGACATTGGTCATCGTATGAATTTGATTTGCTGTAATTGATTGTAATGTCATTTATTTTTCGTTATGTAATTTTAATTTGTATTTTCTAAATTTCTTTTATTTTTTATACTCATTACACTTTAAATTTCGGTATTCGTTTTAAACTCAACTCGCCCTGAAAGGGCAATCAGCATTAGCGTAGGGCGACGCCCTACGGAAAAAATATAACACACCAAAGCCCTGTAAGGGCGGCAGCAAAAAA
>JAITKS010000357.1 GCA_031278315.1 Planctomycetaceae bacterium
CATTCTCATCGGCGGCATGAAACCGGCGGCGGCATGGCTCAACGGTAAACCGGTCGATTTGTCCGATGCGTCGGTAACGCTCAACGCCGGATCGAATCCGTTATTGTTGCGTTATGACAATGTGGGAACGGGATATTTTGTTGTTGTGCCGTCTTATTCTTCGTTTGCCAAAGAAGCCGTGCGAGGTGATAATTTTACGCTGACAACAATGCACAATTCTTCAGTTTGGATTTGGAATGCCAAAGGCGAAGGCAATGGCAACGTTTATTTTCGGCGTTCATTTGAATTGCCTGAAACGGCATCATTCAAACTTGCGTCTATTGCGATTACTGCGGATGATAATTTCAAACTGTGGTTGAACGGAAAATATCTTGGCAGCGGCAAGGTGTGGAATCAGATACAAAATTTCGACGTTTCAAAACTGTTGCAAAAAGGTAAAAATGTAATTGCGATTGAAACGTTCAATAGCGGCGGGGCAAGCGGATTGATTGCAGAGTTACGGACGAAAAACGCAAATGACGCGGAAAACCAAAAAGACACGAAAATCCCAAAAGACACGAAAATCCCGAAAGACACGAAAAACACGAAAGACGCTAAAGATACGAAAGACGCTAAAGATGCAAATGACGCAAAAAATTCCGGTACGGTTTTGTTGTCAACCGACAAAGACTGGCGTTGTGCGGAGATACCGAAAGACGGCTGGATGCAATTGGAATTTGACGATTCGACTTGGAAACCGGCTGTGGAGATTTCGTCTTTTGTTGGCAGTCTTTGGGCAACTCACCCGACAATGGGACCTCCCAAAATAAGCACGCCGGAATTAACCGGTATTCAACATGAAACAACTGGAACATTGGCGATGCGTTGGTTTGACGTGAAGTCGAACCGATTACATTCGGAGATTTTCCCGTTTGACGTGTTTGCCGGAAAAACGGTAACAATGCTTTATCGTTTTCAGACTGCGCCGGGAACAAAGGAAATAACAGTTCCCAATGGAATAACTGCGATAGTTCTTGAAACAGTCAATGGCAATGAGAACGACAGAAACGACAGAGAAGTAAAAGTATTGGATGTGAATACTATTCAATCGTTATCAAGCGAGGTCAAGTCTGTACCCATTGGCGAGTCTGTATCTATTGTTCGCGGTCAATTTCAAAAATCGGGAGTCAAAGTTACGCTTTTTGCTTTGGGGAATGTTGGCGAATACGGCGGTGATCTTTTTTCGGTTCCGGTGAAATTCGAGTGCGGCGAGGGTGAAATCCCGACCGGCAACTGGACAAACATTCCGGGTTTGCGGACATACAGCGGCGGAATTCGTTACAGCAAGCAATTTTCGGTAATGTCGGAAGATTTGCAAAACTGTGAAAGTGTGATGCTTGATTTGGGGCGTGTTGTTTCGTCAGCGCAAGTTTTTGTCAACGGACAAGATGCAGGAACACGAGTTGCTGCGCCTTGGAGATTTGAAATCAAAGAGTTCCTTCGTGCCGGAGAAAACAAAATTGAAATAGAAGTTTACAACACGCTTGGAAATCATTATCTTACTATTCCGACACGTTATCTTGGCAGAACCGAATCTGGTTTAATCGGTCCTGTCAAAGTGATTTTAACTGAAAAATAACCTTATCGTAGTGGTTAGTGATTAGTGGTTAGTGATTAGTGGTTAGTGGTTAGTTCGCGTGCGGAACAATTACGGATTATAAGTTCGAATCACTAAATCATTAATCACTACCTAAAAATTTAAAGTTATTTTTGTAATATCTCAGTGGAATAATTATTGTTATCGGAAACGCGGTCGTCTTGACCGCGTCTTTAGGAGTTTTTTTTGACAGGATTACAGGATTGAAAGGATTTTTAAATAATAAATTAAAAGAATCAAAACTTGAAACCATCACTTAGTGGTTAGTGATTCGAACTTATAGCCGGTACTAATCTCCGCATGCGAACTAACCACTAATCACTAACCACTAATCACTAACCACTATACACTAACCGCTATCCTGTAATCCTGTTTATCCTGTCAAAAAAAATATTCCACTGATATATTACAAATTTCTGAACAATTTTATCGTTTTTTTTGAACATTGTAGAAATGATAATTCGCTTCATTTCTTGTAGCATTTTTCTAAAAATTATCCTAAATTCTATTATCGTACAGGTAATTTTAAGTCAGTCCAAGGTTCGTGGACAAGCACACGCAGCAGTAGCTTTTCTAATCAATTCACTTACCAATCATTCGTATCAAGTACAGATAAATAGAGAATTATTGTTTTTTGAGGGTATGCTATAATCCAAGATTGGATATCATATAATTTTCTTTCAATGATATGGATATCATATTCATAAAAATCAATAACTCCACTAATCATTCGAGAATTAGGATCAAATGAACCTCCAAATTGTAATTTTAAATGTTCAAATATTTTGTCATACATATCCATAATAGACTCCTTTCAAGTAAATGGATAAAAAAAGTAATTCATAAAAAAAACAACTCGAATATTATAAAAAATAAACAATAATTCATAAATACCAATTCATTACACCAAATTAAAAACACCTTCAAAGGGATGCCTATAAAGTGTTACAATTGGATTGGCAGGCTTGTTACAAATTATGCTTTGGGTAATAATATACTTTTCATATTTTGAAATTCGGTTTTATTTTTTTAATAAATACAACTCATACTACGATTTTTGACAATACAAAAAATTCATTAAAAAATTAAAAAAACTGCTTTCCAATAAATAAACAGATCAGCTCTTACCGAAAATTAAATTGAGAGCAGCCTAAAATAACAAACGAAAAAATTCTGTAGAGACGTAATACCTTGTGTCTCTATTTTTCAATTTATTTATTGTAACAAAAAACCAAATTTTCAAATGAGAGAAGTATCGTTACTAATATTTTGGTATCTTTACTAACTGATAATATTGCATTATTTTTTTTAGAGATGTCTAACTGTATTACAAATTTACAAATTAAACTATTAAACTATTTATTGTTTATAACATTTCCACAAACAAGCTTTAACAGTGTTACATAAATGCGAAAATTGGACAAGTCAGCTTGGTGCTGTACTTGCAGTAACAGGCAGTGCTGTCGGATTAGGTAATTTCCTTCGTTTTCCGGGTCAGGCGGCATTGTACGGCGGCGGTTCTTATATGATTGCTTACTTGATAGCATTTGTAATCATAGGTGTTCCGCTCGCATGGGTTGAATGGAGTATCGGACGTTACGGCGGACTACACGGATATAACTCGCCGCCGGGAATTTTACGTAAATTTATTAAATCAGATGCCGGCGCTTATTTTGGATCACTCGGCGTGCTGATGCCAATGATTATTTTCATGTACTACATGATTATTGAAGCATGGTGTCTTCAATATGCTTTTGAGTTTCTATGGCATCATGTGAAAGACGGCGGAGTCGAAGCTTATAAAAATCATTTTGAAAATATTACAGGTCAGAATCAGCCTAATGGATATTTATTTAAGAATGGAATATTCAATACGACTTTAATATGTTTGATTATTTGTTTCATTGTAAATTTCTATCTTCTTTATCATGGAATAACGAAAGGAATAGAAAAATTCTGTAATTGGGCTCTTCCGTTATTATTTATCTGTTCGATAATTATTGTAGTCCGTGTACTTACGTTACCGGTACAAGCTAACGGTCAAGGGGTACTTGATGGACTAGGTTTTATTTGGAATCCGGCTCAAGTTGCAGTGTATTCGCCGGCCGATGGAAAATTGATTGTTCCGGGTAAAACATTTATTGAGGGATTATCGAATTCACAAACTTGGTTGGCGGCGGCTGGACATGTGTTTTTCGCAATGTCAATTGGAATGGGATTAGTGATTACTTATGCAAGTTACACGCGGCGGTCAGATGACATCGTTTTATCGTGCGGGGCATCGTGTGCAGCGAATGGATTTTGTGAATCTGTTATTGCCGCTCTTATGATTGTGCCTGCCGCTTATATGTTTTTAGGTCCAGAATTTTTGAATCCGGATACCTTAAAAAGTTCATTTACTATCGGTTTTTATACTTTACCTCATGTTTTCGATTTAATGCCGTTGGGCAGATTTTTCGGTTTTTTGTTTTTCGGTTTATTGTTTCTTGCCGCTGTAACGAGTTCAATTTCGATGGTTCAACCGTCCATTGCTTTGCTCGAAGAAGGAATACGTGTAGGAAGAATTGGAAGTATAACAATTGTTGCAGCTATTTGTGCAATAGGATCGTTGTTTGTGTTTTATTTTTCTAACGACGCAAAAGCACTTGATACGTTTGATTTCATTATTGCGAATTTACTTGTATTTTTTCTAGCATTATTTCAAGCAATTGCATTCGGATGGTTATTTGGAATCGATAAAGGTGTTGCAGAATTAGAACGAGGCTCGCGAATAAAAATTCCGTTTATTATCAAGTTTACGATAAAGTATATTACGCCGGCTTATTTACTTGTTATTTGTATCGCGTGGTGTGTTCAATCATTGCCCGAATACTCATTAAAAATCGCTCAAGACCCAATAAGAAGATTATCGGTACTGGTGATTATGTCCGTATTTATATTCATTTTGATCATTACCGTAATTGCAATTAAAAGATGGCGGAAAGAAGAAATGATACAAGCCGAAATATCAAAAAAAGACGGCATTTAATTGTTAATTTTGACACTCAATTTATGCTTTGTTGTATCAGTGAAATTTGCCGTATCAGTGAAATTTCGTTTAAGATTAAATTTGCATTCGGCCTAAAAGATCAAAAAAGAATTAAAGCCTACTATGAATTTTGATGATATAAGAATTATTCATTAAAAACCTGTTTTCCGATTTTAGGTAAACAGACAGCTCGAACCAAAAATTAATGTAAGAGCAAAGTAAGAGCAACAATTTAAAAACTTTACAAAAGGAGAAATTAAAATGACATTAGGCGGTTGGATATTAATGTTATCAACAGAAATCGTATTTACTGTTGCGCTTGTTTATTGTATGCGGTTAGTTTTACAACATAAACCGGAACCGGAATTAGAATTAGAATAATATATACTTTTCACACTTTAAATTTCGGTATTCGTTTTAAACTTAAATTGCCCTTGCAGGGTAAATACATAGACAATTTTTTGACTCAAAAACAAGTTGTAGTTATTAAAAAATATTGCAACGTTTATTGACAATATTTTCAATTAAAAAAATAAAAAACGAATGTAATATATCAGTG
>JAITKS010000361.1 GCA_031278315.1 Planctomycetaceae bacterium
ACCGCGCGGATTTGGAAGTTATAAGACGATTCACCTAGAAATTGAAAATTAGGTAAAAATAAGGTTGGCTAAAAATTAATTTGAAACCTCTGAGAAATTTTACGAAAAATTGTAATATATCAGTGGAATATTTTTTTTATTAACCACAGAGAACACAGAGAAATCAGATTTTGTAATTTTAGATTTTAAATTTTAGATTTTAAATTTAAGTGAATTACTAAAAAATATTTTAGCTGTCGGGAACGCAGTCGTCCCGCCGGCATCTTTTTTGTAAAAAAAACGCCTAAAGATGCGGTCGAGACGACCGCGTTCCCGCAAAAAAATAAATTATTCAACTGATATATTACTATTACTCTTGTTTTTTAGTTTGTAAAACGTGATATAATCTTTGATCGTTTTTGAGTTATGAATTTGAAAACTAATCTCTCGGTTTAGTATTGAATTTCTAAAATACAGAATTTATTTTAACAATTCAGTTTTGTTATTAACCACAGAGAACACAAAGAGAATCCTTTTTGAGAATTACACAAATACACGAAATAACGAAAATAAACGAAAAATTTTATTTCATATTTTTTAGTCAATTTAGTTTTTTCATGCGTTTCATATCTCAAAAAAATAAAAATAGACTATCTCTAAATTGATCAATATTATGACTACAAATAAACAATATCGATTTACAACCGATCAACTTAAACCGCTTGCACTCAATCACGGAACTTGTTACGCCTCAGATATGATTACCGTTGAGGCTTTCAAAGTCGGCTTTTTATATAGACAAAGCCCCGAAAATGAGTTCGATAGCGGATGGCGCTTTTTAACCGGATTCGAAACCGATCAATACTTGGATAATACCGCTAACTTCGCAAAATTCGACGTAAATTGGATCGCAAATTGCGACCCCGAAATTTTGCCGTATCTCAATAAACCTGTTGGATCAGCTTTCGGACGCGATCCTTCAAAAGGAAACAAATTTATTGAAATAGAAGATTTCAATACAAAAAATAATGAATACAAAAACAACTTTCAGCCGTGAAGGAATATATTTTCTTTTTGTGGTTATTATATCTATAATCGGCTCAATTGTACGTGAAGTAAATCCGATGTTACTGCTCGCAGCAGCATTGTTTGCTGTTATTCCTGCCGCAGGATGGGTCGGACGCTACTCACTTCACGGCATAAACGCAAAACGTAAATTGCCTATGAGAATTTTTGCCGGCGAACCGTTTATCGTTCACGTCGAATTGAGTAAATTCCACGACAATAATTCTTGTTACAATAATTCAAACGATAACACAAAAGACTATCCAAATGTCTCTACTGCTCCTGATTCTAAATCGGATCCTCAACCCGAAATTGAGTCTGAATCTAATTCTAAATCTGAGTCTAAAATTGAGTCTGAAATTGAAACAACGGTTCAAACAACTGCAAAAAACGTAACGAAAAAAGATAACAAAACGAAATTGCCGACTAAACCAAACGCAAACGCAAAAAAAGTCAAACGTAAATCACAAAAATATACCGGAAGTTGGGGAATTGTTGTAAGCGATAAAATTCAATTGAACGAAAATAATTCAGATACCGAAAATACATCAGAATTTATTCTTTACGAACCGGCGGTATATTTTGAATTTGTTGCTAGTCATAATGTTGTCTATAAAACTTATGCTGGTAAATTACCGCAACGAGGTCAATATAAATTCGGTCCGATGTCAATTTCTACACGATTTCCGCTTGGTTTTTTCCGTCATTCTAAATGTCTGTTGGGTAACTGCGAAGATGAATTTTATGTATTCCCGAAAATCGGCCGACTGTCTCCCAAGTGGCGAATTCATCGGACAGATGCAGCCGTAAACCGGCAACGGTATAGATTCCGGCCAAGTCACGGTACAGGAGAATTTTTAGGCGTGAGACGATGGTTAGCAGGCGACACAAAAAAATGGATTCATTGGAGAGCATCTGCAAAACATGGACAACCGTTTGTTCGTCAGTTTGAAACTAAACAAAATCACGATTGCGCGATACTTCTTGATATTTACGACGAACATTTAATGTCTGCGCCAATTCAATCTGACAACTTTGAACTCGCAATAAGTTTTGCCGCAACTCTAGTTAGCGAAATGACACGACGCGGCGGATGTGATTTATTTTTCGCAACAAGTAAACCCGACGAAGAATATTTATCCGGTCCAATTTGTTTACCTCTCGTAGAAAGTGTACTACGAAGACTTGCAACAACAAAATTAGAATCAAAAGATAACTTACCAAAAGTAATTATCGAAACTTTGACACAAATCGATCCCGGTGCCGATATCATTCTAATTTCACCTCGACCGTTAAATCTAATAAACTCGCCAAGATTCAATTCCATAAAACACGATCCAAGATTTCGAACCGCAATACAACGAATAAAATTAGTTGATACGTCAAACAAAGAATTCGATCAATATTTTTCGTTACAATAATTCAATTATTCAATCTTTCAGCGAACTAATAAAAATTGTTATCTGCTGAATAATTTTTTTATCAGTAAGTTTTGAAATTTTCGATGCAGCGTTTTCACGCTCTGCTTACTCTGCTTTACGGGCGTAAATTACCGCCGCAATCAGGAACATATTCTGAACAGAATTTTCCTGATAAATGACTTTTTCTACAATTTCTAAATTTCTACAAACCGGCAATGGAATACATAATGACCATATTTCACGCCGGATTTTCGCCAAAATTTTTTAGACGACTATTTGTGATAAACCAAAATAGTATAAACAAACTGATAAACTAAACGAATAAATACCGCAAACTTGAACAAAGCAAACTTGAACAAACGTTTCAAGCTGAAACTAATCCAAATTATTTCTATTCTTGCGCATACGATCTACTAGTAACAGATTCATAGAACCTATTACGCAGTAGGTCGGAAATATCCAGAATAGTATAATATTAGCGGAAATTTCACGTAATTATGTCCTGCTGAACTTCGTATTTTATCTGCCGCAGCCGTAGTCTGAACCTACGGCTCTAATAAAATTTTGTTCCGCCGGACAAGGAGATAAACTCCTTTCACCTTTTCTGTGATTTTACGTGTTTAAAAATATTCCGCTGGAATATTACATTTATTCATCATCTATTTCTTCATCTTCGTCGTCGTCGTCACCCCAATCATCTTCGTCTTCGTCATCATCTTCGTCATCCCAGTCGTCATCGTCATCATCCCAGTCGTCGTCTTCATCATCATCTTCGTCGTCATCATCATCATCTTCATCATCGTCGTCATCCCAGTCGTCGTCATCGTCATCATCTTCGTCGTCATCTTCGTCATCTTCGTCGTCATCATCGTTATTGTCGTTCCAATCGTCATCCCAATCGTCTTCGTCCCAATCGTCGTCATCGTCATCATCTTCGTCATCTTCGTCGTATTCATCTTCATCTTCGTAACCGTCGATGGCGATACTATCATCGTCGATGTCCATATTAGCAGCACTGACGAGCCAAGTTGACTTATGAATCAGCCAGCCCAAAGACAAAAGTTGGGAAAATTCTTTTGTTTCAACAATACTCGGTGAAATTTTTAAAAATGTTTTCACGGTAAACACTCCTCATTTTTTTTAGTCGGTCTTCAATCAATTGCCTCGAACCACTCGAGACAAAACAGCGGGACATTATCTCAAATTTTTTTTGAAAATAAAGATAGCCCCTCCGGTTTTTCAATTTTCGTCAGAAATTTTTTCTGTCTTGACACACAAAATGAAAAAAACGAAAAATTTTTGTAATTTGTTGATTTATTCCTATATCGCCGTGATTTTAAACCGCCTAGTGTTATTATTACAAAATTTTCCTATACTTTGCCAAAATATTTAAGATTTTAAATTTAAGATTTTAGATCCGACAATTAAATGGCGAAATACAATTTAATATCAATAAATTTTATCCGAAACTTTACATTTTTTTATTAATCACAAAAAAAAACGAAATACATAGAAAAAAATTTTAGAGAAAAAATATTATCTCCTTTATCATTTATTCATTATTATTTTCTACCTAATAACAATACAACTCGTATTAAATTTTATTTAATATACCAATTACACTTTAAAATTCGTTTTTTAGTAATATATCAGTGGAATATTTTTTTTATTAACCACAGAGGACACAGAGAAAGATGATTTTGTAATTTTAGATTTTAAATTTAAGTGAATTACTAAAAAATATTTTAGCTGGGAACGCAGGCGTCCCGCCTGCATCTTTTTTGTACAAAAAACGCCTAAAGATGCGGTCGAGATGACCGCGTTACCGTGAACAATAAATTTATTTCACTGATATATCCCATTTTTTAATAAATTAAATTAAATTAAATTAAATGATTGAATTTACTTGTCCTAATTGTAGTAAGTCTTATTCGCTTAGTGAGCGTTTTGCGGGTCGGCAAATGATTTGTGCCGATTGTAAAAATAAAATTACGGTGCCGTCAATATCAGTAACTCAAACAAATTCTAATTCTGATTCTAATTCTAATTCTGTATTGTCATCAATATCTGTTCCTCCGCCTTTTTTGAATAATAAACCGCTAACAGATTTATCACCGTTACCTGAATTTAAATCTAATACGGAAGTATCTCAAACCGATGATACACATCAAAATTTTGAAGCCGCAATTACAACTAATGACGCTGAAACAGCTCTGCTTGCGGCGGTTTTCACTGATAAAATTCAAGATAAACGTAATGCGGAAATGCGTTCTAAAATTCCGCCGCCTGCTCCGTCTAAAAAAATATTAGAACCTTTACCTCGTAAAAAATTTATTTCTACCGAGTTAATAATTTTTGTTACGATAATGTTACTCTTCGCCGGAACTGCGGTTTATTTCATTTTATTTTTCGATTGGCTTGAACCCGATATGCGTATCGATCTGTTAAATCAACTTGAAGATCGCCGAATCAAAACTACTATTGCAATAAGCGGCAAAGAGTCAGAAATTGAAACATTACGAGTACGATCATTGAGATCATGGACTTCCGCATGCAATGCAATTGATACTTTCATTATGACAGTAGGAAATATCGATATGAAAAATCGCGATGTACTTGAACTCGATTGGAATATCGCACTTGATACAATTAACGAATCCGGTAAAAAACAACTTGCTGTAGTTCGTGATGAGATAAAAAATTCTATTCCGTCTGCTGAATTGAATTTGTCGAAATTAAAATTGCAGGCGTCCGAAGATGTCGCCAAAGCTGAAACGGATGAGCTGGCAACCGATACGGCAATACATGACGCAATCAATTTGCGAGCCGAATTACAATTTTATGAAACGGAAATTTCAAAATTGAAACAACAAATCTCAAATGCGCCAGATGATCGTCCTACTGTATCTTTTCCGTCTTTTGACAAGAAATCTTTACCGCCAAGAGAAACTATAAAACTCAACAACGACTGGACAGAAGAATATTACAATCAATTCGCTTTTTCTGAAGTATATCAAGGTAATTATTTCACTACATTCGACGGGATACGCAGATTATTCGGGAATCGATCTTTGCGTATTACATTGGTTGAAAAGTCGCCGATAACAGTCCGCTTTCCTACCGATAATATTACGGCAAACGAATTGAAAATTGTACGGACTTTTAATTTCGCAATGAGATTTCCCGATCTGACGGATGCTATAATGGTCGGTGAAGAACGCAATCCCGGACAATTCAGCGAGATTCAAATAAGATTCATAAATAAAGCCGGTCAGATCGAGTTCAAAACAAAATCACGTGAATATTGTGACGCAATTTTTTATTCAGGACGAGGTAAATTCGTTTCTATCGAATTTTCGCTCGAAGGTGATGAATTTTGGACAAGATTAGATAATTTCGACAAACTTAAATTGACAAATCTCTCTGAAAAGAAAGAACAAAACGAATTGACTGAAGAAGAAATTAAAGCAATGACAAATGAAGCTCAAGCAAGCGAAATTGAACGTGAAACGGCAATGTTAAATTTTTTTAAGCAAATCGATAGTATCGAATTTAGGTTAATTCCCGTGTCAAAACGAACAACTTTTTGGATAGACGGAATCGCTGTTTCGGATAAAAAGAACAGGAAAAAAATTGATCTCGTCCAAGCGAATTTAACAAAACGGACATTGCAAGAATTGGAACAAGACTATCGCAAAAAACGAAGACAAAGATCAGTAATGCATTCCTTATCGCAGATCAGCGGATTTCAAAATTGGCAGCAAGATACAGAACAACCCGAAATAGACCCGCTCTCCGCAAATTCAAGCCGCGATAAAATTCAATATGAATCTGATAAAAATACAACTTCAACTGCATCAAAAGAACCCGCCGCAAAAAATCCAATAAAGACAAATAATACAGAGCCGAAAAACACTGCCGCCGATAACAATAAAAACACAATCAACAATGAAAAAGAAAGATTGTTCAAATGGGTTTTAAATGACGCTAAAGGACGAATAAAAGCAAGTTATAATAATCGTCTGTTTACTTTCGGAAACAACGCAAAATTGCCGGATAATGTAAATGATTATAATATCGAACAAATAAGTATTGCAAATTACAAAATTACGGAAGCTCAATTGGATCAAATCGTAAAGTTTATAACTATCAAACGGTTAGAATTAGAAAGTGTCGGATTGAATAATTCGGATGTGCTAAAGTTATCTGTATTAAAGTCGTTGGAGATGCTGAGTTTGGCGAATAATCAATTAACGTATGAAGCATTACCGGCAATAAAAACGTTACAAAAATTACGTGAGTTGAATTTAAGCGGAATACGAATGAGTGTCGATGGAATAGATTCTTTGGGCGTTTTACGCTCGCTTGTTAGTTTGAACTTGAGTAAAGCAGAATTTGATAGTAATGATTTAAACTATTGTGCAACTCTAACGAATTTAGAAATTTTGAATTTATCAGGAACGAAAGTTGGAGACCGCGTAACTGGAATAATGCAGATGCTGAATAAGTTGAAAGAGATAAATTTATCAAAAACCAATATTTCAAATAGAGCAATTGATTCACTTTTTCCTCTTAATAATCTCGAAATATTGCTGCTCGACGAAGTTGAATTAGACAATGATTGTTTAGAATCAATGGGAAAAATAGCAAATCTGAAAACTGTTTCCGCACGAAAAACAAAGATCACAAAAGAAGGAATACAACAAAAATTACCAAACACAAAAATTAAATTTAATCTGGATTCTAAATAAAACGTAATACGTATTCCTAACATTCCTAACACGTGAAATTCATTTTTCGTTACAATAAATAAAATCAAAATGCAGAGAGACACAAGACATTATGTCTTTACGAAATTTTTTGTTTGTTACATTTTTCGTTACAAATTTTCAAAGAATAATTAATACGATAAGAGATTAAATTATGATGGGGTTTTCGACAGCAATAGGATTAATGTTTGGTTTTACATTGATAATGGCGGCAGTGTTGATCGGCGGTATCGACAAGTTTTGGAATCTTGTTAGTCTTCCGTCGTTTGTGATAGTAATCGGCGGTTCGATTGCTGCGGTTTTGGCGGCATATCCATTGCGTCAAATACTGAAGTTACATCAATTTATTTTCGTAACATTTAGTTCGAGAGAGTTTAATCCGCTTAGCAATATTGAGCTTATAGTTGCCTTTGCAGACATTGCAAGAACAGACGGCGTTTTGGCTTTAGAGAAAAAAATACAAACGTTGGAAGATTCGTTTCTTGCTCGCGGAGTTCAATTGATTACAGACGGATTATCGCCGGATGTTGTTGAACATTTATTGCATGAAGAGATGCGTACAATTTATTGGCGGCACACTCGAAACAGAGGAATGGTTGCAATGTTAGGCAGGTTATTACCGGCATTCGGACTTATCGGAACATTGATTGGACTCGTGCTTATGCTTGCTAATCTTGATCCGGCAACAATTGGTTCAAACATGGCGATTGCTGTATTGACAACATTGTATGGTGCGTTACTAGCGAATCTGATATTTAATCCGTTGGCAGATAAACTCGCTTATATGAATGATGAAGAATTACGTTTGATGGAAATCACATTAAAAGGTATTTTAGCAATTCAAGCCGGCGAAAGTCCAAGAATGATCAGGAACAAACTGTTAATTTACGTTGATCCGGAAGATCGGCCAATAAACGATTTCTGATTCAAATATGATTCGGTTGAATATACTTTTCATATTTTTGAAATTCGGTTTTATTTATTGTAACGAAAAATGAAAATTAAAGTGTGAGAAATATATTTAGAAATTAGTGAAAAGAGGGAAAATTAATTATGTCTCAATTAGATTATGAGGGTGATGATTTATCGGTAGTGCAATCGGTAGTGCAATCGGGATATGGGAGTTCGTTACTGTTGACACAAATGCCGTTATTGGATTATTCAAAGCGGACTGATAATAATATGTTACCTGATTGGGTGGTAATTTATGGCGACATGATGGCTTTACTGCTTTGTTTTTTCGTAACGTTATTTTCTATGAGTACATTTCAGAAGCCGCAGATTCAAAATATGATTATGTCATTTAAGTCAGGATTTAACAATCAATCGACGGGCGAATATGATTCTAGCAAGCGGCCAATGATAAGTTTAACAGCCCGCAGAATAGATACTTACGACGGTAATTCAACAATACAGACAATTGTATTCGATATAGAATCAATACCGGGCGGAATTATCAAATTCGATTTAGGAAGCGATGAATTAAAAGATGAGAGCAAGGAAGAATTACTAGCAATTGTTGACAAATTACGTTCTATTCCGTTTAAAATTCTAATTTACGGATATGAATCGACCAAAGACGAAGGCGGAGAATATCGAAGAGAACTTGATTTGTCCTATGCAAGAGCTGTAGCCGTTTATGAGTTTTTAATTTTACACGGACTAGAACGCAATTCATTACAAGTTGTACCAATGGGAAAAAGCAAACCGTTAAACAACGAAGAAAACGCATTAGTAGAATTAAAAATCAAATTAGAAAATCCGCAACAGTAAACGTCAATTTATTTATTGTAACGAAAAAGATAACTGTTCACGAATAAAAATAAAACCGAATTTTAAAGTACAATGAGTATATTACCAATAGAGATGTTTATAATCAATTTAAAATTTCCATTGTATTCCTGTTTGTAGAGAATTTATTGACTCACATTCTCCGCCGACAAAAACTTCTCCGGTATAATTTATGTAAATACTGCAAAATCTGAATTTGTCAAACGCATAGTTTGCGCCGATATTAAAAGTGAAAACAGAGTTGCCGTATCTACTTGTTTGTAAAGCAGTCGAAATTGGACCTTGCGAAACAACCGCTTCTGCATATTCATCGAGTAATTGTTGTGAAAATGCAATACCGGCATCAAAACATAATAAACCGAAATGCCATTGTACTTCGGTTCCTAATCTTAAAAATAATTGTTCAAGTTGAAGATTATTGTAACGAAAACCGCCTGTTCCTTCGTCGGCATTACTTACGGAGTTAGTAATATAGTCAATTGCAATAAACGGACGAATTGCCGAATTATGCCATGTTTGAAAACGTCTGCCGAACTCAAGATTCATTTCAAAAGTATGTCCGTCGGGGGACACTATAAAATCGCGATCTATTCCGAAATCATAACGTGTTATTCGATAGCGTTGATGTCCAAATCCTAATATTCCGCGAATATCAAATCCGTAAGAGAATAACATCGCCCCATAAACGCCGCCATAATAATCGCTGCTTTTGATGGAATCATTAACAAGATCGCCTCGTGAATTTTCGTATCCAAACATGACACCAAAATGCGAACCAAATCCTGAAGCCAAATCAAATCCGAATTGAACACCGTTTGAAATTGTTTCTAAATTTTCACCGTGATAGGCGTCGTAGGAACTGGCAGCTGCCGTTTTGCGTCCGACATAATTAACCCACGCATCGTAAAAATTACGTTTGCCTGCTGCCGCTGCAACCGGCACGCCATAACTCTGACCGCGTATCTGCGATTGTGATTTATCACCTAAAATATAACCGCCTTGAACGAATCCGTGCCGATAAAGTAATTGATTTATTCTCGTATTTGTTGCTTGATAAATTGTGTTCCACTTGTGTAAATATGCTGCCGATGCGTAAATATCAGATAATTTTGCGGTGTCGAGAATTTTCGCAAGTTTTATTGTGCCGCCGATAATTTCAATATCAATTAGTGAATTACTAATTCTAACTGCATCTTCTGCACCGGTTATATTGCCGTCAGCGATTTTTATACCTGCTTGCAATTTCGATAAATTCGCATTCGACAAATCGAGTTCCCAAACAGTATTTTTATCAAACACGATATCGCCTGTCGAATTGCTGCCGTAAAGATTCGCAACTGCTCTAAATCCCGATTCACCGCCGCTAATAAATCCGCTGCGTAATATACCTTCGCGGATAAAATAACTTCCCGCTTGATGCTGTGTTTTTCCTAATAATGTTAAAAGTCCTTCTCCAATTTTTGTAACATTACCTGTGATAAAATGTCCGTCGTAATCTTCGATTTTGCTGCCTAATCCGGCATTGAATATTACGTTGGAATTCGCAAATATCGAATTACCATGAGCCGAATTCGATACATTAGAAATCGCCTGATTTTTTTCAAACAAGACATCACCGGCAGTAACATTCGACGCAATCTCTAAACTTTTCGACGTATAAATAGCACCGCCCAAAGATTCGCCGCCGCTTGCAATCGACTTGTTACCAGTAAATTTACCGCCTAAAATTTTAGAATAATCTGCTGAATCATAAGAAGTACCGCTATGAGTTTGCATAATAGCAATTGCTCCGCCGGCAGCATTGATACCTTCGGCAGTGTTATTAATAAAGTCAGACTTTGTTGTTTCAATTCGTTGTGTTGAAAAAATTGCACCGCCGTTGCCGGATGATAAAATCGATTTAGATTTGTTGTTGCTAAATGACGTTTCAGTGAATTGTGTAAGTTGATTTCTTATATTATTTTTATCAGCGTCGGTGAGTGGAATGCTGTCTTGATAATAACTATGAATTGCAATTGCACCGCCGCCGGCGTTATTCGAATTTGCCGTAACTGAATTATTTTCAAATATTGTTTTGTTAAAGATTCCATCAAGATTATGCATTAAAACGACAGCTCCGCCGAATGCTTCTCCGGTACCGTTATTTGTTGTATTATTGTTACGAAAAATCGTTTCAGAAACATTAAGCGTTGTTTTAGAGATAAGTAAATTATCGTTACCGTTCTTACCGCCGTATTCTTGATCGGCAAACAATGCACCGGCGTAAGCTGTTCCTATGCTGCCGTTTAGCAATATCGATGAATTATTCACGAAATTGAATTTTGTAATACTGCTGCCGTTTCCAAGACAAGACAAATACAAACCGCCGCCGGCTGTGTTACCTTGAATATTTGCTGTTATGAAATTATTACTAACGTTTCCTTCGATAAATTTAACGGCGTCGTAATGTATGATTGCTGTAGCGCCTCCGGCTGCAATTTTATTTTGTCTAGTGCTGTAAGGCGGATCGAGTAGAGTTACAGAGTTATTAGTAAAATCAACTTCATTGAAAATAGCACTTTTTCCGTTATTTGTCAGAGCGGTTGAAGTTTTTGTAAATCCGCCGGTCATATACAATCCGCCGCCTTGTGCGTTAAATTGGCTATTGTAATTTATCGTTACATTAATTTTATTAGAGTCGAAAAGCATCTTATTGAAAGTTGCGGTTCGTGAGTTTGTGTAGTTGTTATTATCTGCCGTAAGATTTAATGCTCCGCCGTTACGGGATGTTGTCGATGTAATGTTAGAATCAAGAAAAGTAAAAGATGATAATTTGAGATTACTAAAATTGATATTATTTGGAGTTCGTACAATGTTAAGCAGACGTCCGTTTGTACCGGATTGCGAAATTTGAGTTAATGACGTTTTACCCGAAATATTAATACTGGACAGATTTAATCCAGTAAAATTCCAGACAGTACCATTTGGATTAGAGGTAACATGATCGAGGTCAAATGCAAGATTTATATCAACATTACCGTTTCCTGAATTGATTGATGATATATGATCTGTAAGACTTTGAACGTTGTAATAATTATCTGCTTCAGCGGTTAATATTGATAGTACAAGAATAAAATAGACAGCGGCAAACCATCTTTTGAAACCAATAATATCAATTGTGTCAGTTTTCATTTTTATTCCTGTTTTGACTATCAGTTTATTTTTAAACTGCTCTTACTTGAGTTATCGGTTTGAGCTGTTTGTTTACATATTTGAAAGTAAACTTTTTAATGAACAGTTTTTGTATTGTTGAAATTTATAGTATGAGTTATATAAATCGGCGAAAGTCACTGTACGATATGTATAAATTATGTAATTTTAATTGTTTATAATTTAGCAGTTAGTAAAAAAATTTTTATTTGTGTAGATTTTAAGGTTTAATTTTTATTTGGTTTGAATTTATTCTATTATTAACGAATCGCAATACGGCATTAAAATACTCGACGTTATTATAGTAAGAACCGAAATTAATTACGGCAAAATCCAGATATTACATTTGGAAAAAAATGAATGAAAGTTTCCAATTGTCTAAAAATATTATTTAAACCAATTATGCAGATTTTGATATCAAGTGATTAACAATATATTACTATTTTTAAAAAACAAATCACACGAAAAAAGCGAAACACAAAAAAATATGAAATAAAAAATTTTCGTGTGTTTCGTATAATTTTCGTGTGTTTCGTGTTTTTAAAAAATCATTTCGTTCATACAAATCACAAAAATCATAGTTCAGACAATTTACCAACAATATATTATTGAGCCAATAATCCGATCGCCCTTTCATGGCTGGTTGGAAAGAGCTAACAATCAAGAAGTCTCACGGGGACGATACTTTATTAACCGTATGTTTTAGCTTACGGATTATTTATTTTGGCGAGCCTAAGAAGGTTACGCGTTTTACTTCGGAGGGGGTTGTTAATCCTTTTTTTATTTTTTCGATACCGTCTATTTTTAGTTTTGGCAGATTACATTCATTAAAGATGTAATTTGAAA
>JAITKS010000404.1 GCA_031278315.1 Planctomycetaceae bacterium
AAAAAGATGCAGGCGGGACGCCTGCGTTCCCAGCTAAAATATTTTTTAGTAATTAACTTAAATTTAAAATCTAAAATTACAAAATCTAAAATTACAAAATCTGATTTCTCTGATTTCTCTGTGTTCTCTGTGTCCTCTGTGGTTAATAAAAAAATATTCCACTGATATATTACTAAAAAACGAATTTTAAAGTGTAATTGATATATCTGTTTTATATCGTTACTTTACAATCTCAAAAATATGATTAGTATAATATGCGCCGTACTTGAAAATTCAAGTAAGATTAGTTTAAAAATATTTTAGTCCGGAACGCAGGCGTCTCGCCTGCATTTGTACAAAAAACGGCTAAAGATGCGGTCGAGACGGCCGCGATACTGATACAATAAAATATTTCACTGAAATATTACAATTTACACAATATATTCAATATTCACACATCATATTCACACATTATATTCACACATTAAAAATTCACATCAATCACATCAAAATTTAATGAGTTGTAAGCGGCGGCTTTATGAAATTGACACGTATTCTTTATTTGGCTGATGATATTTACTCTTCACGCGGCGGTACTGAGCAGCATATACTTTGGCTTTTGCGGAATATTCCTGCGTCCGAATATGAAAAACATTTTATAGTCTTTTCAACATTATGGCATCCGGAAACATTTATTTGCGAACCTGAACCGTTGGTTCTTGGACGAAAATTTGGATTAGGAATAATTTCTTGGTTTCGGCGTTTTATTTTTTTGTTACGATATATTCGGCAGTACAAAATTGAATTGATTCAGGCATTTAGTCCGAAAGGTGAATTTATTGCGGCATTAGCAGCATTATTATCATGGCGTAAAATAACTGTAATCGGGAATCGCCGTGATTGCGGATATGATCGGCAGTTTACATATCGTTGGATATTTTGGCTGGAGAATTTTTTCGGCTTAAAATATATCGCCAATAGTGAGGCTGCACGTCAAGCTGCTTTCATTAATGACAAAACATCGCTTGATTCAATTACTGTTATACGTAATCCAATAGCTTTTGATTGGATTCAAGCTGGAATTTCTGAACCGATGTCACGAGATGAATTACATCTGCCCGATAATGATAGAAATGGAAAAATTGTCGGTATGGTTGCGACCGTGCGGCCGATTAAAGATTATGCTGCACTTATCAAGGCGGCAAAGATCGTACTTGAAAAATTTCCTGATACATGGTTTATTTTTGTTGGTGAAGCAGATGAGAATCACAAGAATGAATTAGTTCAACTTGCGAATCAGCAGCAAGTTTCAGAACGAATAATTTGGTACGGCGGGATAGATAATTCACTTAGGATTGTTAAGTTATTTGATGTTGCTGTATTATCGAGTCATTCGGAGAGTTTTTCAAATTCCGTTTTAGAATATGCGGCAGCGTCGTGTCCGATAGTAATTTCAGATGTTGGAGGTTTACGGGAAATTATTCAAGACGGTCAATCAGGTTTTCTTGTTCCGCCTGAAAATCCGGCAGCTATGGGTGAAAAAATTATACTATTACTTGAGGACAACGAACTCGCTCGATTTTTCGGCAAAAATGCAAAAGAATTAACGTTTCAAAATTACAACGAACAAAAAATTTTGAAACAATATATTGATTATTATAATGCTGTATTTGTATCGTAATATGAATTTTGGTGATACAAAAGCGTATTCCGTGAAGTTTATTTTCCGATATGTAAGCAGGCGGCTCGAACCGAAAATTAAAGTGAGTGCAGTTTAAAATTATTTATTTATTTGATTATTTATTATTTTGATTATTTATGTTAACTCTTGAAAAATTTTATGAAGCCAGAGAAGTGTTGCGTGATGTGATATTGGATACTAGTTTGATTTACAGCAAGTCATTTTCGCATCAGACGGGCAACAATATATGGTTTAAGTTAGAAAATATGCAGTTGACCGGTGCATACAAGATACGCGGTGCGTTGTACAAAGTATCTAAACTTACGCCGCAGCAGCGTGAAAAAGGTTTAATTACTGCTTCTGCTGGAAATCATGCGCAAGGTCTTAGTTTTGCGGCGCAGTATTTCAAGGCGAAGGCGGTTATTGTCATGCCGGAAACAACGCCGTTGGTCAAGGTTAATAATACTAAATCGTATGGTGTAGAAGTTATTCTTGCGGGTAATATTTATGATGACGCTTATGTTTATGCGTTGAATTTAGCGAAAGAAAACGGTTATGAATTTGTACACCCATTTAATGATCTTGATATTGCGGCGGGTCAAGGCACGTTGGTATTTGAGATACTTGACAAGTTGCCGGACACGTCGATTATTCTTGTTCCTGTCGGCGGCGGCGGTTTGATTGCCGGAGTTGCTGCTCTCGCAAAAATTCTTAAACCGGATATTAAAATAATCGGGGTAGAACCGTCGGGTGCAGCTTGTGTGAAAATGTCGTTACGTGAAAAGAAGGTAACTTCATTGCAGCATGTAGAGACAATTGCAGATGGTGTAGCGGTACGAACTCCGGGTGAAATTGTTTTTCCGTATATTCAAAAATATGTTGATGAAATTATCACAATTGATGACGAAAATTTAGTAGAAGTTTTTCTCGACATGATGGAAAAACATAAAATGATAGTAGAGAATGCAGGTTTATTGACGGTTGCAGCTTTGCGGTATCTTGATGTTAGCGGTAAAAATATTGTTTCGGTTTTAAGCGGCGGCAACATGGACGTAATTACGATTTCTTCGTTGGTTCAACATGGATTACGGCGGCGAGGACGGATTTTTACTTTTAGCGTGCGGTTACCGGACAGACCAGGTGAATTACATAAAATCGCAGGAATTATTGCAAAAGAACGCGGGAATATAATTGAGTTGCAGCATAATCAATTTGTTGATGTGAATCGTAACAGCGACAAAGGTACGGAACTAGTCGTCACGTTGGAAGCTTTCGGACATGAGCATAAAAATTCAATTATGATGTCGTTATCGCAAGAAGGTTACACGGTCAATTTAGTATAACTCGATGCAATGAATTGGAAACAGATAATACTTTGTGTTACGGAAACTGCCGGATTAAATCGTTTAGCCGGATATTGGACGCAGCACCGATTACTAGGACTTTGTTATCATAGTGTTGTTTCTGATAATGTTCCAAAAAATGACGCACGGACAAGAATTGCAGTTACTGTTTCGCAATTTGACGAACAGCTGCGTGAGTTACAGAAACATTGGAATCCGGTGTCTTTGAAACAAATTCGGGATGCGGTTGAAAATAATATTCCGTTACCGAATCGGGCGGTTCATATTTCTTTTGATGACGGTTACAGAAACAATTTAACTTTTGCTGCACCATTGTTAGCTCGATACAATATTCCAGCAACAATTTTCGTTACAACAAATCTGATTTCAACTCGTTATCAAATGATATGGGCGTTAGAATTTCATGAGAGGCTTACTGCTTTACCAGATTCAGAATTTGAAATCGGCGGACAAACATTTTTATTACCGCCGCCGGAATCGTCCAATCGTTCAGAAATAGCTCTCGAATTGTTAAACTGTGTAAAACGTCTCGGCGTGCAAGAACAAGATTTTTTGTTACAAAAATTACGGAATCGTGTAGAAATTGATTTCGTGCCGTATTGGAAACAGGAATTGTATGAATTTCTAAATTGGGATGAAATTCGTTTATTACGAGATCAAGGAATAGAAATCGGTTCGCATTCGCTTTCGCATCCAGTTTTGGCGTCTCTTGATCAAACCGAGTTGAATTGTCAATTGTATGAATCTAAAAAATGTATTGAAAGAGAACTAGAAACAGAATGTGATGTTTTGGCGTATCCGTTTGGATCGGCGGATGATTTTTCTGATACAGTTGTTGATACGGCTAGACAGGTTGGATTTCGTTTAGCTTTTACATTGCAGGATTGCCGTAATTCGAATAAGTTAGACGCAATGCGGATTCACAGGATTTGTATTAATCGCGAACATTCGATTAATTCGTTTCGTGCTTTAATTTCAGGTCTGCGGAATATTTTTTAAATTACTCTTACTGGAACTTTCGGTTCAAACAAAAAAATTAAAGTGAGAGGAATATTTTACCAAAAAAAATAAAAATAATAATTACAAGTTTATGAGTCTTGAAATACAAAAATTAATATCTCTTGATGAATTTAGCAGTATTCGAGAGGAATGGAATTCGTTGATCGATAGGAGTATTTATCCTAATGTGTTTTTTCGTGCGGAGTGGCTGCTTGCGTGGTGGAAACATTTTGGGAGTACGCTTGGTACGTTTTGTGTGTTGTTGGTTCGTGACGGTAATAATTTGATAGGCGGATTACCGTTGTTTCGCGAGCGTAATGGGACGTTAAAATTTCTTGGTTTTGACGGTGTAACTTGTCCGGAGTATTTAGGTCTTGTTGTTGAAGAGGATCAAGTGAATCTTGTTGTTCAGGAGCTGGTGAATTTTCTTATGTCTTGGAGCAGCTGGACGCAATTTTATTTTGAGGATTATGCAATTGAAGATTTGGGGACATTGCGGTTTGTTGAAATAATGAAGCGGCAATTTTCTTTTTGGGAGCGGGCAGGGGAGGGGCGTTATTATATTCCGCTGCCGGATTCGTATGAAAAATATTTGATGTCAAGAGGACAGAATAATCGTTACAAAAAACGTAAAGAGTTAAAAAAAGCAATTGAAAGATATCATGCACGGCTTGTTGAACCGGAATTTTCAGAAATAAATAAGTGGTTTCCTGAATTACAGCGTCTTGGGATTGCGGCACTAGAACATAAAACTTTACCGCCGATGGCTCGTGAAAATTTCTCAGCGTTAATTTATGATTTGATTGTAGAGCTTCTTCCGCATAGAGAGTTCCGTATTTTCATGCTTTATTACGGTGATATTCCGGCAGCTTTCAAGTTAGGTTTCATTTATGCAGGAAAATTTTATGATTACTTGACAGGATTCGATCCGAATCTAGCGGGAAGGGCGGGAAATATTGTTATTCATTTTATTTTAATGAAATTAATTGAAGAAGGAATTAACGAATTTGATTTCTTACGCGGACTTGAAGACTACAAAACTCATTGGACTGAATATATGCGTCATACACAAACAATAATTTTTTTCCGCCGACGCGGACTTGCGTATTATCGAATAAAATTCATTGAAAATATCATACGTCCAATTTGGAGAAAGCTCAAAAAAAAGTAATATTTCAATAGAATTTTTGTAATATATCAGTTGTTTTGTTCGGAAAAATAAGGTGAAAAAATAAGGTTAGTTTAAAAATAAAAATCTAAAATTATAAAATCATATTTCTCTGTGTTCTCTGTGTCCTCTGTGGTAAATAAAACAAAATAAGGTTAGTTTAAAAAGTCATAAACCACAAAAAAGTTAAAAACAAAAATTCCACTGATATATTAAAAAAAAATAAAAAACGAAAACCGAATTGTCAAGTGTGATGAGTATATATTTATAATCTTATTGACAAACGCTATTTCGCTTGTTTTTTATGAAGTCTCGCTTGAATCATCGGAAGAGTTTTTTGCTGACCATTGAAATCTTGTATTTTTGATTCCCAAAGCTTTTTCGATTTTTTTTATAACTGTTGATTGTTCCGGTCCGCCTTCACAATGGTACTTCGCGCCATTGTCAAAAGTAAGAGTATAAAAGCCGCTGTTTTCATCACGCTCCGGCGCGACACTTAAACCGAGATCCTGGTGTATTTTTCTAAGTTTTGCCAACGTGTGTGAATAATGTCTTTTATCCGGCCAAAAACTAAAATATTCGAGTCTGAGAAGTGGTGTCATATCACCGTCTTCAATACTGACGTCGTCAACAGCAAAATATCTAATGTCATTTAGGTGTTTCAAAAAAGAAAGATTATGTAAATTAGGACAGGAAATATATTTTACAACTTGTAATTTTTTACATTGTTCTAATATACCTTCAATCTGAATCTTTTTACAATGTGCAAACATCAAATCTTCTAATAATTGTAACTTTGTTAATGGACGTATATCACATAAATTTTTTCCTTGTATGTGGTGATAAAGTTTTAGTGATTGAAATCGTTCAAGTCCGGTCAATGATGTTATTAAACCGCCGCACATATATAAACTAACAAGATTACGGTAATAAGGAAGAGATTCTAATGTTTCGTATTTATAACCGCCTAAAAATAATGACTTTAATTTAGATGTTTGAGACGACGGTAAAGTCAGGTGACGATGCCAATCAACTACTAAAGTTTCAAGTCCGTGCAATCGCGACAAATTGACAGGTTGAGGAGTTTGTGAAATACGAATATACTTCAAATGAGTACACCGTTCAATTGCGGATATATCAATATTTTTTGAATCAAAAATATTGATTCCGAAAAGATTTTTCATGTTCAGTATAAAATCCAAATTTCCGCTAGTAAAACCGCGATCTGGTGAAATACAAATCATCATATTAATTTTATTTTGCTTAACGATATCAATCGCTTCCTCAATATCGTTGGAACTCATCGTGAGCATTTTATATTGAATGTATTTTTCACCTTTGCCCTCTTGATAATAGGTACAAGGATAAGTTATAATCTCAATCATTTAATTCCTCTTTAATTTCTTTTATTCATCCGCCTTTTCGATACGGAGATATTTCTCTCCTGGCGAATTGATTTTATTGTAGTTATATGGACTTTTAACACCTCCTTTATCTGTTCTTATTCTATTAGCTTCATCAATAAAAGATTGTTTAGTAGAAGAAGCATCAGTCCATTCAATATTTGTCCTTTTAACTTTATACGTATCTTCTATTCTTTTCGCAGAAGTCTCAGCTCTAAAATTATCACCTTTGCCATGGTATTTCATATTATTATTATTGAAATTAATAGTATAAGAACCATTTGCATTATGTACCAGTACAACGCTTGCGCCGTTTTGGTATGCTTCGACATTGGCAATTACAAAGTAATTGTGATTGTCTGCAACGGTGAAATTATAAACCGTAATTCCTTCGGGAAATTCTAAACGTTCTGTAAAAGCAAGTGTTGAAAGTTCGTTGTTTGCGCCAAGAAAAGTATCGCCGACTTTTAAGTCTTTTGCTTCGACATAATAGCCTTTTTCCGATGACGCAATGTTTTCGTGATG
>JAITKS010000028.1 GCA_031278315.1 Planctomycetaceae bacterium
TTGTTTAATTGAAAATCATCACCGGATTGTTCGTAAAATAATCCGCCGTTGAGAAACGGGACTTTTTGAAATTGTTCTTTAACGTTACGAATATTCTTGATGAGTTCTTTATGTTCGATTTCATTACGTTCTTTTTGCGGCGTATTCAGACAATGAAAAAACAAGTTACGCAAAATTGCATTGTAATAACGATATTCTTCGTTCTCTTTCAAATTCTCTTTAAGAAAATGTTCGTCGAATAATTCTTTCGGAACGAGTCCTTTTTCTTGCAAGAAAAAACAAAGCAGCAACCGAACAATTAATC
Source organism: Planctomycetaceae bacterium (assembly GCA_031278315.1). Classification (GTDB taxonomy): domain Bacteria; phylum Planctomycetota; class Planctomycetia; order Pirellulales; family Thermoguttaceae; genus WRKP01. Next base: position 305 of record JAITKS010000028.1, read on the forward strand.
GCAACGTGTATTCTGGTTCCGCAACCGAGTAAGGATCATTACCGGTTTTTGCAGTCCAATAATACCAGTTACGAATTTCAATATAAAATTTATCGCAGAGTTCCTGACGTTTGATCTCATCTTGATAGAGTTGCTCTTTAACAGCAGCAAATGCTTTTTTGACGTCATCAACATTACACTGAATCCATTCAGTATCTTTACCGGTTTTATCAAATTGTTGAATTTGAAAACCTTGTTCAACCAAATAACGATGAATCATTTTATCGATATGAGAACGCTCTGTAATAACAGCGTCGCGCCAAACGATTTCTTTTCTCACATTGAGTTCATGACATTCTTGCTCAACACGTTTTTCAACGTTACCGTTGGTTTCTCCAATTTTGAGATAACCGGAATGCTTGGCAATTTCAGGAGTCGTAAATGCGTAAAGTTTCATTGGAATTATTGTTTCAATATTAAATAATGAATCAATCAAAAACGATCAATATTGTAATAACAAATAGAATAATCAATATCCGTTTTCATTCAAAAAATATGACGGCGAGAATTTTAAACTGCTTTTTATAGTACGATGTGTATAGTTTAATACAATTAGGTTTGAGCTGCATATTTGATTGTTGTCCAAAAAGGAATAAATTTGTTTTCGGTATTACGATTCAAAATATGATTAAGCCAAATTTCAAATTCATTGCTTGTCAATTCACTTTTGTTATTTTTTGTTTCCTGATATATTGCCAAACGTTTTTCACGTAACACTTTTGAACCATTAAGATTCAGAATACGGATTGTTTCATTGGCTTCGTTAAATTTATTACTGTTTTTTCGCGGCAAAATTTCTCCGGTTTCTCCGTTGTAAATAAAATGATTTTCACAATCCTCGTCCAATGGGGAAATAGGAAGTGTCTGATTTTTTTGTGCATGCCCACAAGTTTGAGGTTCTTTTTTGGGATTTTCAGGACAAGAATAAAGTATATTTCCGTATTCTAAAACCAATTCAGGATGTTGTTTTCGATCTAATAAATGTGCAATATGACCATGATCCATCATAACACGATTTTCACAAAAGCAACAAATATATCCTTGCTCTTCTAACAGTGTTCTTTTAACTAATTGTTTTATAGGTTTGCCGTCGAAAGTTGTCCAATCGGGCGGTGTTTCCCAATTTGATTTCCAATCAATAAATTCTTTTGGCTCTTTATTTTTTATTATTCGTTTCATTTACCAATAATCTCCTTTCGTGAAAGCCGCAAATCTAAGCGTGTCAACTCTGGAATATCTACGGCTAGTTGACGTAATTCGTTGAGATATTGTTTGGCGTTTTCAAGTTCACCTTGTTCGAGAGCCGCAGAAATAACACTGATTTTTTCTTTTATTGAAAAATCACGTTCCGATGTTTTCATCATATCTTCAAGTAATATATCTGATGTTTGACCATAAATTTCGTACGCCGGTATATGCCATTCAATTCCGTTTTCGCCATCCGTCAGAATAAAAACATTTTCGCTGCGAATTTCACCGAGAATTTGCGGTGAATGAGTTGAAACAATAAATTGGCAATTCGGGAATGTTTCGGTTAATTTCGGCAAGATCATTCGCTGCCATTGCGGGTGAAGATGCAAATCGATTTCGTCAATCAAAATAACGCCTTCACCTTCAAGCGGATTTTCAAGATTCGGATTCGCAATCGCTAATCGTTGCGCTAAATCGCCGATTAAAGCAATAAGACCTTTTTCACCATCAGAGAGTTGAGACAATTCAAGAGAATTTCCTTTTTTATCAATAATAATTTTAAACGAATTTTGTTCAACATGTAATGATGAAAAACCGTCAAAAACTCCGACAACAGCATTTTGTATTGCTTTTTTTTGAGAACAAAATCGTTTTGAAAAAGAATCTTGGAACATCTCATTATTTTCATTACTCAAATGAAAACATTCCCGTATTCGACCAAAAAATGAATGAAAATCTAACGTATTGTTTAATGTTCCTTCCAAAGCGTCAAATTGATTTATAACAGGATGAAAACCATGTATTCGTTCCGGCATATCGGAAACAGTACGATTCGTCGGATAATAAACGGCAAGAGGAAAATTCAGTGATACATTATTACCAACAGTGATTTCCCGTTTTCGTTGAACAGCAATATTTTCAACGGCAGGTTCCGTCTCTGACGTTTGATGCATTTCCGAATAACGCATATTCAACTTATATTCCTGCTTAAACATTTCACAATACAATCCGGCGAAAATATGATCTGCTCCTTTACGTATATCTCTGTACGTTATTGGCAAAGTATTTCCGTCCGAAAAAATCGGTGAACGTGAAAAAATTAAGGCTGTTACATCCAATACGCTTGATTTTCCAGCACCGTTGACACCAATAAAGACATTAAGCTTCGGATGAAGTTCTAACTCCATTTTGCGGATACCGCGAAAATTTTCAATAAGAATTTTTTTAATGTGCATAAAATTTTTTTCTGTAATAAATAATAATTATCTAATTTTATTCAAAAACATTTCATTCAAAAATGTACGATATTTTTCATTCGCCCGTGTAACGGTTGCTCTCTGAAATATTACGAATTTTCAAATACTTTTCAAATACTTTTCAAATACAATAAATATAAATATATCAATGTAAAAATTATTTTGAAACAGATTGTTCAATAATATTCTGTTCGTCCGGTGTGAGGTTGTAAAGTTCATAGACGATGGTGTCGATTTGTTGTTCTAGTTTTATTGTATCCGCATTAGGATTGTCTTTTTTTACGGCAAGAATTTTATCAACTAGTTTTATCAAATTTTTTTGATTTGCTAATGGAATAGCCGGTATTGGAAAATTACGGAAATCATCGGGATAAAACGAATCTTTAATTGTACTGCGGCGAAAATTATTCATATAAGCTCTTGCATACTTGGAATTGATAATCGCAAGCAGAAATCGTAAATCATAATTTTCTGATAATTTTTCAAGTTGACAGCGAGTTTTATCTTTATTGTTCTTACTTATTGAACCCTTAATACTTTTATTTTCGACAAATTGCAAATCACAAAAACGTTTCATTACAGTTATACTGTGATTACAAACAATATCCGTTTCGTCAATTGTTCCGCCGGTCATACCGCCTTGCAAAATTTTTGTACCAAGATACAACTCGCGAAAAGTTGGACGCCGTAATTTGTCGGGTACACGTTCTGTGTTATATTCGATATAACGAATTTGTCCGATATGATAAGCAGTGATGTTTTTCGCTTCGACATATTTTTTACAATGTATCTTGTCTTTTGTGTTCGATACGATATCGTCTCTGACAAAAAGTCCTTTTTCGGTTTTTTCATTGGCATTAACAACCATTCCAACACTCAAATAACAAATGTCTCCGAGTTTAATAGTCTTAATTTTTTGCTTGCTGAATTTTGAACTGTAAGTATGCCGAAATATTTTTTCCTGCCAATCGTTATCTTTGTTGTCAATTTCAATTATTTTTATATTACTAAAATTATCTTTATGATAAATCTTTTTTGTAGTTTTACCTTTTTGGTTTGCAATAACAGAAAGAATAACCGGAACAATCGCCTGATTGAAAATTTTAATGTTATCAAAATAATCAATCTGTTGCACAAAATGATTTTCCAAAATCCATTTTTGAATTTTATCTGTATATTTTGCTGTTGTGATTGCATTCGAGATAATAAATCGAAGTTGTCCGCCGTCATTGAGCAATTTCAATCCTCTTTCAATAAACGGAACAAGTAAATCCCATTTTTCATAAAGTGTTTCATATTGTCCGGTATTAATTATTGCTTGCCGTTGTTTCATTACTCCCGAATTATCCGCACGTACATACGGCGGATTTCCGATTACAATATCAAAATTCTCAACGCCGAACATCCATTGCGGGTCGAAAAAATCAGCCGACGCTGTTTGGTCGTATGGATTCCATTTTAACAAACGTTCTGCTGTATCATGCGAAAAAACCGCTTCTGTTTCGAGCAGTTGCGAAAATGAACTGCGTAATTTTTTATCATATTCTTGTATTTTTTGTTTGTCTTGTATCGTGCTTGCTGTTACATATTGGTCGCGGTTATTTTTCAACATTTCAATCGCAACCTTGACCGGAGGCGAAATAAAAAATCTTTGATTATCTTGTTTCAAACCAATAAGAGCATTAGCACAAACAAATTTCGTTTCAAGATTCGGCAACGGTTCAATTCCGTAATTGTTATAGACATCTTTCGTTGGAATGATCTCTTGAAGGAGTGACAAAAATATACGTAATGCAGAAATTTGAACTGCCATCGACTGAATATCAACTCCATAAATTACGTTTTTCAGAATCTGCAATTTTGTGCGGTAACGTTCAATTTGAGTCATTGTTTTATTCGGGTCGAGACGGCGCATTATTTCGTTCATAATTCCGCACGGAAATGCTCCCGAACCGCAAGCGGGATCAAGAATTTTACATTGCAATAAATCTTTTTCCGGATTGTTTTGTAAATAAGAGTCCAAACTTTCGCTCACCATGTAATCGACAATTTCTTTTGG
>JAITKS010000041.1 GCA_031278315.1 Planctomycetaceae bacterium
CGACACAACAACCGGCAACAATAACTAAAATAAAACAAAAAATATCCGCCGCTATCATAATACTTGAATCGGTAATTTAATAATTGATAAGTCTGTAATCATTCGCACAAAAAATAAAAATAATATTGCTCGTAATATATCAGCGGAATATTTTTTTTGACAGGATAAACAGGATTAGTGGTTAGTGGTTAGTGGTTAGTGGTTAGTGGTTAGTTCGCATGCGGAGATTAGTACCGGCTATAAGTTCGAATCACTAACAACTAATTGATGGTTTCAAGTTTTGATTCTTTTTAATTTATCATTTAAAAATCCTGTCAATCCTGTAATCTTGTAATCCTGTCAAAAAAACAAAACTAAAAATGCGGTCGAGACGGCCGCGTTCCCGAGAACAAACAATTATTCCACTGATATATTACATCTTATTTCTAATTATTTATCATAACCATTTTACTTTTACTTCAGGTCTTGGCGGGATTTTTTGATACGATTCACACCCGATATTACCTAACATCAGACTTGCATAAATTTCTTCATTTCTGCTTAAACCTAGCCACTTGTTTATGTCATGATCTTTTTGCGCAACAGTAATGAAATATCCAGCCCAACACGTTCCTAATCTCATCGCTGCGGCACAATAATCGAAAGTCTGCATAGCAATTGCACAATCTACAGCAGCCCACGCAGCATTCGCTTCAGTATATGCTGCAACCACACATGGCGCACCTCGAAAAATTGGGTCTAATCCTTTATCCCATGCTTCAAGCATCTCATCCATTCCCTTCAACAGCCGAAACCAATTTATAACAAGACCGCCAAGCTCAACTACTTTCTCCCGACCATTGATTATTAACCACCTTACCGGTAAACGATTTTTCGCCGTCGGTGACCAACGAACCGCATTAAGTAACTGCTCTATCTGATAACGCTCTACCGGAACCCCAGAATACGTACGAATAGAACGGCGCTTTTGAACAAGTGAAATTATATGCTCAAGCCGCGGAAAAACACCTTCCGTAAAAATATCACAATCTGCACCATCAAGACCATTTACCGAAATCGCATTTACCGGACATATTGCTATACAATGATTACACGAAATACAACGTTCCGCTCCGCCTTCCGCTAAACCCGCACAGTCCAACGAAGATTTACGCATAAAAACACGCGACGGACACGAAAGAATACATCGACCGCAACGTACACACTTAAATCTGTCAATTTCTATCTTCGACATTAAATTCACTCTTTAATTTTCATCACACTTAATTTCAATTTAACTCGCATATCAGCCCGCCGCAAAAACAGACCGCTGCGTTACATTTATCGCAAAAATTCATCTCACTGCCTGATTAGCATTGTCAAGCTGCAATAACAATTTACTCAAAATACCAGTTTGATCAAATTGCTTTATAGGATCATCATCAGCCGCCGCAAGATATTGTTTCGACTTCTCGTAAATTTTCTTTGCCGTTTCAATTTCATTTATGTCAATATACATTGCACAAATTGATGTGTATGTTAAAAACAACTGTTCTTTAATCATTGCTTCGGTTACTTCCGGTTCTTTTGTTTGCGTATTCAATTTTGAATTTGAATTAGGATTATTTTTATCAGCCGTGAAATTATTTGCCGCAGCTGTTTCTTCCGATTCGAGTAGTACAAGCTCTTTCAATTGCATCAAATTTTTCACGCCGTCAAGAAATTTAACTGTTCTATCAATAGCGTCACGTACACCGTCGTAGTTTCCGAGTTCCAGATGAATTCTTGCTGTATTGTATTGATATTCGAGTATTTGTATTGGATTATCAAGTTTATCTATGTCGTTTAGAACTATCTGTGTTAGGTCATTAATTCCGTCCGGATTTAATATTTCTATCTGTTTTCGCAATATTGAAAAACCTGCAATTACACGTTCTAAATTATTTTCGATTTTTGCGAGTTTACTTGTTTCGGCGTTTAGTGCGGCTATTTTTTGTTTTTCTGTCTCTGTGTAATATGCAGCATTTTTCCCGACTACAGATTTCAAACCTGTTGCTCTGATACGTGCAAGAATCAAATATTGGTTTATGTGCATTTTATAATTCTTGTCTGAAATAGCGGCGATATCTTTCTCGGCTTCGCCGTATTTTTTATCGTCAATTTTATTCGCGATTAAAATCAGATTGTAACTTTCAACTGTTACAATATCGGTTTGAGCTTTGACTTGATCAATCAATTGAATAGCAGTTTCAGGACGCTTATTTTCGAGTAGAAACGAAATTGTATTTTGAATAAAAACTTTTTTTTGTTCTTCCGAGCTTGTTTGTTTTGATAATTCGATTAACTCTTCAACGGTTCCTTTCTTTGCGGTTTCGCGGCTTATTCCGACAACGATCATGTCTTTAACGATTGTTGTTTTAATATTAATTAGTCCATCTTTTGCTTCTTTAATTCTGCCTTCTTCAGCTAGTGTTTGCAGGACTAATCCCCATAGTAAATCTTTCGTTTCTTGTGATTTCGTTTTTGCAATTTCTTTCATTACTTCGTCGTAAATTTTGTATTGAACCATAATGCGTAATATTGATTGCTTTATATTTCTTGATTCTAATTCATTGAGTTCGTCCGATTTTTTTAATGCGGTAATAAGAAAATTTTTCGCTTGATCAACTTTTCCTGATTTTGCTAAAACACGTCCGAGCTGCATTGCCGCAAGCGACTCTAGCATTGTATCTTTAACGATTCCAGCTCCCGTGTATGCAAGCTGCAGCAGATCAATAACTTCGTCAGGAATTGGTAATTTATTTTCTTCACGCTCATAAATAATTTTTTCAGCAAGATCAAATTGAATCTGTACTTTTTCAATTGATTGAGCAAGATTATTTAACGTTACGTTAATTTGTTTATAATCGTTGATATTAGATTGAGCTATCGCCAACAACTCGTAAAAATTATTTTTAACGGCTTCGTTTTTTAATTCTGGAATTAAATTTAATATCGACTTAATTGTATTTTGGGCGTATTTTTTATCTTCAAATTGTGTTTCAAAAGAGAGTAATTCAAAAAGTTTATTCAGTTTATTTTCCGGTCTAGTAATTTTTTCAGCGAGTTGATTTGCACGGTCTAACAGCTGTAATTGTGATTCCGAAACAATCAGCGGTTTCTTGACAATATTATCAGAAAAAACTGCAGAATTATTTGTTACGAAAAATAAAATCAACAGCAAAAACGATAAAACAAATTTATCGTAACGGTAAATGTAATGGTAAATCGATTTAAAAAATCGTGTAAACGCAGAGTAACAAGTTTGGTTCTTTGACATTGTATTTTTAGATTGGTTTAATGTTAAATGTTGATGTTAAATGTTGACAGAATCGATATTGTCTTATGCAACATAGCCGATTCCTTTGAAACGAAAATTAATATTTAGAACGAAATCAAAAGTTGTTTCGTTCTGCCGCAGATTTTCAACTGTTCATTCTTTACGTTTCGGTTATTGCCGTCTGCATAAATTCGAAAAACAGTTTTTATTTTTTTGATGATTTTTGATATTTTTTGATACATAGTTGATACATAGTTTTTGAATCGTCTCCGAAAATTGTACAAAAATCATACGAGTAAGCAAATCTGAAAACGGCTTGTTTATTATATACGTGTTTTATTGTCCTTCAAGGGCGATTTCGATTCGGCTTTGTCCTTTTCCTTTTGGCAACACACGAATTTGTGAATTTATTCTTTGGCGGATCATTGGTACATGAGAAATTATTCCTATTTGTTTACCTGCGCGGCGTAAACTTTCTAACATGTTTAAGACAGCGTCGAGAGTTTGTTCGTCGAGAGTTCCGAATCCTTCGTCAAGGAACAAAGAATCGACTCGTATCCGCTCGCTCATCATCGACGATAATCCGAGTGCAAGAGAAAGACTAACTAAAAAAATTTCACCGCCGGATAAATTTTTTGTCGTTCTTTTTATTCCGCCTTGATAATTATCAATCACGTCGAAAGAGAGTTCGTAGTTAGTTGTTTTTTCATCATCTTTGACGGCTGTTTGAGTCAGAAAGTATCGATTTGTAATTTTTGCGAGTTGTTCGTTGGCGTAAGTTATTAGTATTTGGAAAGTCATATTTTGTACAATTTTGCTGTATTTCGCACCGTTTTGAGAACCGATTAACGTATTTAGTTTAGACCAGAGTTTGTGTTCGTGTTCCATAGTTTCAAATTCTTTTTTTCTGATTTTATATTCTTCATTTTTGCTGTTGTTTATGTTGAGTTTTTCTTTTAGTCCGCCGACTTGTTCTGAGTAATCTTTAATTTTTATGTCGAGTTCATTTTTTTCTTTTTGCAGGAGTTCAATATCTTTTTCGTTACAGAAATTATCTGATTGTGCGGTTTCGTTTTTTTGTATTTCATTATATTTTTTGATATTTTCGTCTCGCAACGAGTTTAATCTTATCCGGTCTTCTTTGAGTTTAATTTCTATATTTTGCAATTCGTTAAATTTTTCCGGTTCGAGTCTTGCTGATAAAAAATCTGATTCCGTGTTGAATCCTTTTGAGTTGCAGCGGTCGTCAAAGATTTTTTTTGTGTTATTTACTTCGTTTTCGCGTTTCTTTTGTTCGTCGATTAGAGTTTCGAGTTGATGAGTTAAATTATCGATTTTATTTTTTTTTGTTTGAACGATATTATTATTTTCGTCGAGATTTTTTGTTACATTTTTTAGAAGCGTATCATATTTTTTATCGGATTCGTCGGGGATTTCATCGCCGAATATTTTTAGCCGTTCTTCTTTTTGAGATTTTAATTTTTGTTCGGTTGAGTTGATTTCGTGTTCAGTCTTTTTGTTCTCTGATTTTATTTCTTGAATTTGGGCGGTAAGTTTTTGTATTTCCAAGTTTGTAAAATGAGATTTTTGAAGTTTTTCGTTTAGTTCTTTTTGTTCGTTATTTAATTTTTCGGTATTGTTGATTTGTTTTTTTATTTCATCGGCGAGATTATTAAGTCTTTTAATTTCGGTTTGGATAAGTTCTTTATTAGGAATTTTATCAATTTCGATTTCAAGAATATTTAAGTTATTTTTATTTGAATTTTCGGTTTGAGTTATTTGTTTATCGATTTGAAAGTAATTTTTTTCGTCTTCGTTTTTATACTGTTGAAATTCATTGTACGATAAGTTTATGATTTGCGAGATCAAATTTTTATTATTTGTATTTTTAATTTCTAATCCGTCGAGTTCTCTTTTATTTGTTGAGAGTTCTTCATTTAATTGTTTAATTTTTTTATTTAGATTTTTAATATTTTTTTCGGCGGCAGTAATTTCTTTATCTTCATTTTCGAGTTTTGCGATTGATTCGTTTGCGTACGGATGTTCACAAGAACCGCACAAAGGGCATGGTTTACCTTTTTGGAGTTTAGAACGATGCTCTTCAAGATTTACGATTAGAATACGGAGTTGTTTTTTTTCGTTTAATTCATTGATATATTTTTCGGACAGATTTTTTTGTTCTTCGTGAAATTCGCATTGTTTTTCGAGTTGTTGAATTGAATCATTTAATGTTTGTATTTGTTTTTTGTTCTCTTGTTGTTCGCCGTAAATTGATTCGAGTTTGAGAATTGAGTCGAGCAGATTTTCTTGTTTTTTTATTGAATCTCTTAATGTTTCACGTTTGTCGATTAGTTTTGAAATATCGCCTTGATTTAGAATTGAATTTCGTTCAGTTGTGATTTCGTTGATTTTTTGTTGCAATAAATCCGGTGTTTTTTCTTGTAAAATTTCAGCGAGATTTTTATTGAGTTCGTTTAATTCTTTTTCTAGTTTTTGGATTTTTTCTATTCTTTCTTTTTTATTGTTTTCTGATTTTGTTACGATAGAATTTAATTCAATAATTTTTTGATCTAAAGAACGTGCGGCGATAGAATTTTTTTTATTTATATCGTAATTGATTTTTGTTTCTTCGTAAATTTTAGTTGTATTTTCAACGTTTCTTTGAGCTTCGGTTAGTTCGTTTTGAGCAATCGGCAGATTTATTTTTATGTCTGTGTTTTTTTTAATTATTTCGTCTAGCAATTTTTTTTGGACAATATAATCATTGTACGCATAATTTATTTCGTTTGCATTTCGAGCGGCAGCTAGTTTGGCGTTATCATTCAAAAATTGAGTTTCGGCATCTTCGAGTGATTTAATGTTACGTTTAATCGTTTCGGATTCGTCTTGAATTTCTTTTAGCTTTTTATAATATGCGAGTGTGTTGGTAATAGAGATTTGTTTTTTCGAGAATAATTCGATTTCGTTATCTATTTTTTTAATTTCGTCATTGATAGTATTTATTTCGCCGGCAGTTAGAATTTTGATTTTGTTTATTAGTTCTTTGTGCAGATTTAGGTTATTGTCTTTATCTTTGAATTTTTCGTAAACTTTTTTTGAAATATTTTTATAGATTTCAGTTCCTGTAATTTTTTCAAGTATTTCGGCTCTGTCGTTATTGTTGCTGTTTAGGAATTTTGCGAAATCGCCCTGTGCGAGCAAAACGGATCGCGTAAATTGCGTGAAATCCAAACCGATAATTTGACGAATATTTTTTTTCACTTCGCTAATTTTATTGTGCAATAGAATTTTGTCTCCGTTTTCGGCACATCTATATATACTGTGTTTGGGGTCAGCAGATTTTTGAGTTTTATTGTGTTCCCAAATAGCGATATATCTTTCATTATGATTCGTCTCGAACTCAACTGATGCAGAACAATATTTTGTATTGCGGGACATAATATCATTATTAGAGCTGTTGATTTTGTCCAATCGCGGAGTTTGACCATACAACGCAAGACAAACCGCATCAAGAATTGTTGTTTTACCGACTCCAGTAGGACCGACAATTGCAAATATCCCGTTGTCAGGAAATTGAATTTTTGATTCTTCGGTAATTGAATTTAGGTTTTTAAATATAACAGATTTAATTTTCATCTTATAACCCGTTCCATCGCGGCAGGTAAGAAATCAACAATAATTTATAGTAGTGAATTTCTAAAACCTAATGTAAAAATTTATTGTTAGAAGGAACGCGGCCGTCTCGACCGCATATTTAAGCGTTTTGTTTACCAAACCGATACAGGCAAGACGCCTGCGTTCCTCCTAATATTAGTTTTTAGAAATTCCCAGTAGATAATAATAAACGTATCGTACTATAAATTCGTCAATCCGAAATTCATAGTACGGCACGTATAGAAACGGCATTTGATTGTTAATTTTTATCTTTTATTTTTTATTGGTTCATAAACGTGATCGCGTTTGTTTAGTACTTTTGCTTCGGTTATTTCGTCGATAGTACTAACGGGAGTGTCTGTATCGCTTGGGTCAACTCTTTGGATTTCTGCCAGAACTTCTATCCCCTCGACTACACGTCCGAAAACCGTATGACGTTCATCAAGATGATCAGTTTTGACAAACGTTAAAAAGAATTGCGAACCGTTAGTGTTTGCTCCCGAGTTAGCCATACTCAACGAACCGCGAAAATGTTTTCTTGCATCCGGTTTTCTGCATTCGTCATCGATACTATATCCGAGCCCGTTTCTGTTTTTGCCTCCTTGTGCCATGAATTTCGGTAAGACACGATGAAATTTCGTACCGTTATAATATTTTTTCTCAACTAGCGAAATAAAATTCGCTACTGAATTAGGAGCTTCATTTTCAAACAATTCAACAACAATTCGTCCTTTAGTTGTATTTAATTCGACACTAGGCAATTTTGTTTTTGGGTCTTTGCCGGCTTCCGATTCTGCCGACCGGATTTGTTTTTCTTTCTCCCATTCCGATTTTATTTTTGGAATTTGTTTGCTCCAGTTAATAAAATTTTCAGCTAGAATTTGTTCTTTTGAGATTCTTTCGCCGCTGTTCGGCTTTACCGATTGTAAAGACTTTATAAATTCATCAAACGATTTATTTTCCTTTGCAATTTTTAACCACAATTCCGCTTCGTCGAGATCGCAAGTCATTATCGCTGCCAATCCCGAATATGTGTACAAAACGTTTGCATCCGGCGGAATACCCTTGTCAACAATAGATTTGAAAATTTTAACTGTAACTTCAAAATTGTCTCTATTAAATTCAGATACCAATATGCTAAACAAAAAATTGTTGACAAAAATACTACGGTTAGGCGACTCATTGTACGCATCAATTCCGACATCGAGCATTGATGTCCACAATTTTTTTCCTTCATCTAGCAATGCATGAAATTCCTTATCAATTTCTATTGCCCGTTCAGGTTTCGCATTGATATACTCAACTTTTAATTTGTTGAGCTTTTTAATAATGTCAGCGTATTTGTCATATTGGTTCATAAACTCTTTATTTTTTGCGCCGAGATTAGCGGCTTCTGGTTTCGTTGTTATAATTCCTGATTCTTCTTTTGCTGCTGTTGAATTAACAGTATTTGAATCAGTTTTAGACTCAATTTGATTTACCAATTTCGTATCGTTTTTCGTTTCAGTTTCTTTAACAGTTTCAGGTTCTTTGACAGTTTCGGGTTCTTTGACAGTTTCAGGTTCTTTGACAGTTTCAGGTTCTTTGACAGTTTCGGGTTCTTTGACAGTTTCAGGTTCTTTGACAGTTTCGGGTTCTTTGACAGTTTCGGGTTCTTTGACAGTTTCGGGTTCTTTGACAGTTTCGGGTTCTTTGACCTCAGTTGCCGGTTGTGCGGAAGTCATTTGAATTGTTGTAACGAAAATTGCTAAACAACAAAAAGCATGACCTAATAAACGTGTCAACTTCGCGAAAAAACACGAAAAATTATTTCTGAATTTTGAGTTGCCGGACAATTCAAGATTCAGTTTGTTAAACGGTTTTGGTAACGGAAAGATTGAAATTTTCATATTTTTAATGTTTTTAAATTACTCTTACTTTATAGTTTGATTTACCTGTTTACTTATTGGAAATCAGGTTTTACTGAATACAGTTTTGTATCGCCGAAATTACTAGTACGATACGTATTACTTGTAAGGTTCTTGTAAGAGTGTATTTGTTCGTGTATAGTTTGGATCAACATGATGTCAGCCGATGATAAGATGATAAGAAGTCAAGAAGACAATTCCTATATCAATTCTTTTCGACGTATGTTGAATTACGATTGTTCGGTAATATACAGATAGTCCAAGTTTTCACAACCCCCCTAGCAAATGCGGAAGAGTATAAATTCTCATTAATATAATAATTGAAATTGTTGTATAGTAATATTTCCGCAAATTTTTTTAATTGTAATATATCAGTGTAATATTTTTTTTATTAACCACAGAGGACACAGAGAACACAGAGAAATCAGAGAAATCAGATTTTGTAATTTTAGATTTTAGATTTTAAATTTAAGTGAATTACTAAAAAATATTTTAGCTGGGAACGCAGGCGTCCCGCCTGCATCTTTTTTGTACAAAAAACGCCTAAAAATGCGGTCGAGACGACCGCGATCCCGAAAACAATAAATTATTC